>DAHXMB010000023.1:0-25285 GCA_027365695.1 Candidatus Acididesulfobacter sp.
TTAAATTATATTTTGAAAAAATTATGTCTTTAATAGATAGACACATATTTAAACAATTTATTCCTCCTTTTATTTTCGGACTTATAATATTTACTTTCAGTATAATTACCAACAGAATTTTAATGCTCACTGAAATGGTTATAAACAAAGGTGTGAGCATTACTTCGGTAATTAAACTTGCTAGCTTAACTTTACCTGATTTTATGATAATAACATTGCCTATTTCGTTTCTGCTTGCAGTTTTAGTAGTGTTCGGCAAAATGACTCAGGACAATGAAATAATGGCGTTAAAAGCTTCGGGCGTCAGTATCTGGAGATTAACGAAGCCTGCGCTGCTGTTTTCATTAATACCTCTGCTTGCTTCAATTCTTTTTTCCGACAGCATTGCAAGAGGCAAACCGATAAATACAAAAAGTATTACGGCGATTGGGATGGCAATTTTTTTAAGTATGTATATTAAATAAATATTTTTAGCATTGTTTTTATCACTTGCAGAATTGTATTTAGAAATAAGTTGTGAAATAGTCATAAAATGCACCGAATCATTTTTAGAAGGGAATGAAAGCCCTTTTAATCTTATATTTATTCTATAAGTTTTAAAATTCAATAGCCAGAAATTTTTTTTAGATCTGTATTTATTTTGAATCTGACCATTTTTTAAATAAAAAGAAATTAAATTATGTTTTTTATTGTAAATAATATATCCTCTGTTTGCTATTAAGACCATAGCGTTATCCTTAATTTTATATAATATAAAAATACCTTTTATAGACGATTTTGCGGGATTTACGTGTTTTATAAAAATTTTATAGTTTCCAAATTTATTAGAAAATGTATTTTTCTTTAAAGCTGAAAGCACTGCTTGTTTTATTTCTTTAACAGCCATCACTCTAAAAAAATAATTAAACCTTGGAGCAATATAAAAAGAAAATAAAATTGAAGCAAGCAGAGGTATTAAAGAAAACAGCAGTGCAGGTTTTGTTAATCTCCAGATACTGACGCCCGATGCTTTTAACGCCATTATTTCGTTATCCTGAGTCATTTTACCGAACACTACTAAAATTGCAAGCAGAAACGAAATAGGCAATGTTATTATCATAAAATCAGGTAAAGTTAAGCTAGCAAGTTTAATTACTGAAGTAATACTGACGCCTTTATTTATAACCATTTCAGTGAGCATTAAAATTCTGTTGGTAATTATGCTGAAAGTAAATATTATAAGTCCGAAAATAAAAGGAGGGATAAATTGTTTAAATATATATCTATCTATTAAAGACATAATTTATTAAAGATATAATTGAAAAATATATTAAATAAAAAGATGATTAAATAACTATTTGATAAATTGTGATTATTGCGATAAAGATTAAATTCATTAATTTTAGTATATATTATCCAAATCCAGATTTAGAAACTGTTTTAAGTATTCCAATTATTCCAATGTTAAGCAATTCCGGATTCCAGCTTGCGCAGGAATTACTCGGCGGAAATTAAACAGTTTACCTTTTAGATGTAATTCCCGCACAAGCGGGAATCCGGAATATAAAATCCTAAATCTAGATTTGGGTAATAATAAATTATTGACTACTTATAATAATAATATTAAAATTAAGATTATAAATAATTAAATATTATTTAGACATATCGTCAATCTTATAAGTATATCAAAATTATACTTTAATTTAAAGCTATGATTATTACCCTAAAATTGCCGATAGAAATTTATTTTTTAGTTTCTATCTAGCTATCTAGATGGATGAGCCGTCTAAATGCCGACGGCTTTAAAGCGTACCTGCCTACGCAGGAATGACTTGGCGGATATTTAAGTTTTTACCCGACGGGTGTCATTTCCGCGTATGCGGGAATCTAATGTTCCATGTAGCTTTAAAGCTATTTTAAAGATTTCTATCGGCAATTTTGGGTATTATGATATTTTGTTATATTATGCGTAGCAATCTATAATATTTGTAATTTTATTGTGATAATAGCATTTTATAATTATTAATAGTAAGATGAAATTAATTTAAATAACTAAATTTATATATTTAGCTTTGCCTTTTATATAAGGAGAAACTGCTATGCCTTATGAAATATTATATGTTGACGATAGCGATGCAATGCAAAAAACAGTCTCTATGATTTTTCTAAATAACTCTGAATTTAGAATAGACCCTCTTTATGACGGTTCTTCCTTAGCCGCAGTTCTTAATAAAAGCATTCCGTCAATTATTATTATAAATTATAGTATAAGCAATGCAATCAGCTACAATATGATAACAGAAATAAAAAACAACAGTCTATATGCTAATATACCTATTTTGCTTGTTGCCCCTTCGGATTTGCCGAATAGAGAACGGGAACTCTTTGTTGAAGCAGGCTTAAACGGCTTTATATATAGACCTTTTGATAAAGAAACTTTTATTAATAAAATAAAAAGGTCTTTAGGTTTAAATATTAATGAAGATAAAATTTATGATATTGCAGAATTTGAAAAAAAGTCTGAAGGCGACAATAATAAAAATATTCAATTTAGACAACCCGAATATTCGGCCGAAAATTTTGCAAATGGTAATAATACTAATAATACTTCGATAAATAAAGACCATAAACAAGATTCCGAAAATATGGCAAATGATAATAACAATGCTGCTATAAATAAAGACCATAAACAGGATTCTGCCGAATTAAGCGAAGCGTTTGAGAATCTTTTTAAAGACGATAATATTTTTAAAGAATTTCAAGATTTAAATAAAAAAAATGATAAAATAAATGATAGTATTAATGATAGTATGATAGATAATTCTGATGATGAGAAACTAAGCGAAACAGAGAATATTTCTGCCGATTACAATAATAATGCCGCAGAGATAATCGGTGTATCGGAGGTTATTCAGCCTGAGTTGAAAAGCATTAGAAATATTGAAACTGGAATTAATTATGAAGATCAAGCTATGATAAAAAATCGGCAGGCAGATTCAGGTGATGCAAATATCGAAACAGAAGTATATAATGAAGGCGGTACAAACCAAAACGCAGGTAATGATGCAAAAATATCAACTGAAACAGAAGTATTTAATGAAAACAACGACGATAGTGATGATGAAATTAACGAATATATGTCTAAAATTATTATAAATGAAGATATTGGATACAGCGATAACATCCGCAGTTTAAATTTTATAAATAATAATGATGAAGAAAATGCAAATGTGGACAATGCGGATACTCTGGATATAAGTATATTGAAGCCTAATTCGACAAATGAAACGGAATTTAATATAAATACGCCCGAGGTTTACGACATTACGGAATCTAACTACGACGATAACAATAACGTTGTTAATTTTGAAGATAATATTAATGAAAAATGTAAAGGAGGGAAAATAAAATTGGAGTTTCTAAATGATGAAATTTTTGGTAAAATAGACGAGTATTTAAAAAAATCAATAGACGATATGATTAACGATATAAAGCCCGAAATATTTGATGCCTCGATAATTTCTTTAGTTTCAAATGCGTTAGCCGAAGACATAAAAGGTTCGGACATCACTACAGACGCAATTACAAACAGATATAATCCGCAGATTGAATGTGAGGTTATAACAAAAGAAGAAGGCATAATCTGCGGTTTAAATATTTTTTCATTGGTTTTTGACATATTAAGCAAAAACAATTATGAAATTAATTATTTTGCAAAAGAAGGCGAAAAATTAACCAAATTTCAAAAAGTTATTTCTATCAGGACCAAATCCGATATTATCTTATACGGCGAAAGGACGGCGCTTAATTTTCTTCAATTTCTTTCAGGGATTGCAACAGCTTCTAATATTGCCGCAAATGAACTTGCAGGTCTTAAAACAAAAGTTCTTGACACAAGAAAAACGCTTCCGGGATTGCGTATTCTTCAAAAATATGCGGTCAATGTGGGCGGAGCAGGTAACCATAGATTTGATTTGTCGTCGGGCATTTTAATTAAAGATAATCATATAAAGCTTGCGGGTGGAATTAAAAATGCTTTAGAAATGATAAGAAGTTATAATGCAGGATTTAATCAAAAGATAGAAGTTGAAGTAAGCTCAATTGAACAGGTTATAGAAGCTCTCGAAGGAAAAGCGGATATTATAATGCTTGATAATATGAGCATTGCAGAGATGCAAAAAGCAGTAAAATTAATTAATGGAAATGCTATTATTGAAATTTCAGGAAATGTTACTATAAAAAATTTAAGGGAAATAGCCGAAAAAACTCATGTTGATTTTATTTCTATGGGTTCTTTAACCAATGCCGTTAAACCGATAGACTTTTCCTTAAATTTTATTTGATTTCCTTAAATTTTAATTTAATTGTTAATTGGAGGATAATTTATAATTATGGATGTTATTAATGATTTAGATTATATTGATATTTTTGAGATAAAAAAACATCTTAAGACTAATTTCATCAGTAAAAATATATTTTATGAAGAAAAAGTAGGTTCAACAAATTTAATGGCGAGAGAACTTGCCGTAAAAGGCGCTAAAAACGGCAGTGTAGTCATTGCCGATACTCAGGATAAAGGAAAAGGCAGAAACGGAAAAATATGGACTTCGCCTAAGGCTTGTAATATATATATGTCTATTATATTAAAACCTAAGTTTAGTCCTGAAGTTGCTCATGGTATGACTATTCTGGCGGCGGCGGCGGCGGCTGAATCTGTAGAAGAAATTTCTTCTATTACTCCGCAAATTAAATGGCCTAACGATATTCTAATAAACTCAAAAAAAATTGCAGGGATTTTAACGGAAATGAGTACCCAGAATAAAATAATAGAATATATCATTGTAGGAATAGGCATCAATGTAAACCTTAAAGAAGAAGATATTCCTGAAGATATAAAAAATATTGCGACATCTTTATATATTGAAAAAATGAAAATAAAAGGGATTAATATTAATAAAGAGAATATATTGATAAACAGAAATAATTTGATAATAAGTTTTCTTAATAAATTTGAAAGATACTATGAAACATTTCTATCCACAGGATTATCGTTAGTTTTACAATCTTATCAAAAATATTTTGGGATGATAGGAAAAGATGTAGCAATAAATACTGAAAATAATAAAATTAAAGGTCAGGTTGTCGGTATAGATTCTAAGGGAGCATTATTGATAAAAACAGGAGAAAACGAATTGGAAAAAGTGATTTCCGGTGAACTGACGGTATTAATATAATTTATAATTTAATTAATATAAATTAATAAAAATGATTTATTAAATAGTATATTAATGTATGTTTTTATCTTGCGATATAGGTAATACAAATACGGTATTCGGGGTATATAATAATTTAAACGGCGATTATGATAACGATGAAGATATATTCAAAATTTATAGAATTTCAACCCCTCAAATATTTTCAGATAAAGATATTTTTTACGCATTAAGCAAATTGTTTTCAGACGACGGCATTAGCATTAAGGATGTAAAAAATGCCTGTATTTCATCGGTAGTTCCTTCTCAAAATAAATTTTATGATTCATTTTGCAAATTATTAGATTGTAATGCAATTTTTATCTCTTCAGGTTCTAAAACAGGTATTAATATAGCTGTTGAAAATCCGGAAAAATTAGGCGCAGACCGTATTGTCAATGATAGTTATGCTTACCATTTAAATAAAGAATTTCAAATCATAGTTGATATAGGAACCGCATTAACAATTGATATTATTGATGAAGACGGAAATTTCAAAGGCGGCGTTATATTTCCGGGGATAAAAACACTCGCTGTTTGTTTAAATGAAAAAACAGCATCCCTCCCCCTGATAGATATGGATATCTATGATTTTGACAACGATAAAAACATTATTACGCCTAATTCTATTATACCTTTAATCGGAAACAATACAGTTAAATCAATTCAGGCAGGCTTATTATACGGGACTATTTTTCTTATAGAAGGTTTTATAAAAGAAATACAGGAGCAGTATAACAAAGAAGAATGCAAGGTTATTTTTACGGGAGGACTGTCCAATATAATTGCAGATAAATGTAGAATAAAAGGTTTAAAGATAATTGACGGTTTATGGACGATAAAAGGTTTAAAATTTTTATATAAATTAAACACTTTTTAAATTTCAAATTCAAGACCGTCAAAAGATGGGACAATGTTAGGCGGCAAATCGGCAGATAGTTTTTCGTATTCAATTTTATGTCCCATATGCATTAAGTATGTAGTCTCTGATTTTAGCATATTTGATACTTTAATAGCGTTGTCTACCGTCAAATGCGTAGGATGTTCGTTATATCTTAGAGCGTCAATCATAAGAACCTTAACCCCGCGCAATAAGTCTAAAGATTCTTCCGGTATTTTTGAAACATCTGTCAAATATGCCATATCTTTAATTCTATAGCCGTTTATCATTTGATTACCGTGAAATACGGGTATTGCTTGAATATTTATATTATCAAAATTAATTTTATTATCTATTATAATATTTGGTATTAAATCAGGTTTGCTTGATTGCATTTTTTTTTTAAAAATATAGTCAAATCTTGTTGTTATAGTGTTTATATCTTTTTCTGATGCATATATCGGTATAGGTCCTTTTTTAATATAGTTAAACATTCTTAAATCATCAATTCCGAATAAATGGTCGGCATGCGTATGAGTATATAAAACAATGTCTATTCTAAGAATATTATATTTTAACGCTTGAGCTCTTAAATCGGGAGTAGTGTCTATAAGACAATTTACCCCATTTTCTTGAATAAATATAGAAGGTCTTAATCTTTTGTTTTTAGGATTGTCCGAAGTGCATACTTCGCAATTGCAACCTATTAAGGGTACCCCCGTGGATGTTCCGCTGCCAAGCACAAGTATTTTCATCTATTAATTAATATTAATATAACCTTAATCATGTAATAGAACTTTATATGCCGGATTTCAGCCTGTGCGGAAATGACTTTGTGAAATTTTATCGCTTCACCTTTTACCAGTCATTCCTGCGTAAGCAGGAATTCGGTATTACTTAGCATTGTAATACCCAGATAATTTCTATTGCAGGATTAAGATATAATATTGAGATTTATTGTATGTATTAATTATTGTATAATGATTAAATAAGCTATATTGTATTATAAGTTCAATTATTTGGCAAGTTTTTATGATATTAAAATATAAATTATATATAATATTTATATAATAGCGCAAGCCCTGCGATTTTTATAAGAACTATAAAATAGTATAATATTTTAATATATAATATATTATTGAGAAATGTATATAAAAAAATCATATTATTCATAAATAATGAAAAAGAAGGATAAGTAGGTCGAAACAATGTGTATTAAAAGAGAAATAATTTTTATATTTATAGGCATATTTTTAGTCATTGTTTCTACTTTTATAAAAACAAGAATGCTTTCATTTTCAGGTGTTTCCATAACTTCAAAAATCATAGTTTATGCATATATAAATATAACTATAATTTTATTTCTTTTAATGCTGTTTTTGATTATAAGAAATGTTATAAAACTTTTTCTAGATAAACGAAGAAATGTACCGGGTTCAAAATTACGTTCCAAGCTCGTTGCTTTATTTGTGCTGGTAAGTCTTATCCCGTCTTTTTTTATGTTTGCGGTTATAATTGCCGCAGGATTTTTTGCCAACGGAATTAATAAATGGTATGTTCCGAACATTGAAAAAATCATAGGATATTCATTAAGAATAGCAAATTATATAAATAATCGCAAATATATTAAAAATACCGCGAAACATAATATCCATGAATCATTACATAAGATAAACAAAATGGCTGAATATATCAGGCATTTTTATGTTAAATATTGGCAGGTAGGATTCTTAAAAAATCCCATAGAAACGACTTATTTTATTTTATTTTCTACTTTAACCCTCCTTATTTTATTTATTTCTATATGGATTGGATTTTATCTTTCCAAAAAAATAACGGAGCCGGTGATAAATCTTGTTAAAGGTACCGAAAAAATAGCTTCGGGCGAATTAGATATAAATATTAATTCCGAATCTAACGACGAAATCGGAATGCTTATAAGTTCATTTAACAATATGGCTAAAGATCTAAAAAAAAATAAGGAGATTATTGAATATGCTAATTTAAATCTTAAAAATATCAATATAGAAATAGAAAGAAGAAGAAAATATATGGAAATTATTCTAAAAAATATAGGCACGGGCGTTATTACCGTTGATTCTTCAGGAAAGATTATTACTATAAACAATGCAGCCGAATATATGTTTCAAGTAAATTTTCAAGAATCGGTAAATAAAAATTATAAAGATGTTTTTAGCAAAATTACCTTTTCGGAGATAAGAGAAGTCATAAAAAATCTTGCTAAAAATAATAAAGAAGAAAGTATTGCAAAAGAAATAAAATTAAATGTAAACGGTAGGCTGCATGTTTATATTATTAATGTTACTATAATGAAAGATGAAAAAGACGACTATATAGGTTTTATTATTGTTATTAATGATACGACAGATATGATGAAAGCTCAAAGAATGGCGGCATGGGAAGAAGTTGCTAAAAGAATGGCGCATGAAATAAAAAATCCTTTAACGCCGATAAAATTATCTGCTCAAAGATTAAAAAGAAAATTCGGAGATAAACTCGAACATGATAATAAAATATTTAACGATTCCGTTGATATTATAATAAAAGAAGTAGATGATTTAAAAGGTCTTGTAGATGAATTTTCTTTATATGCAAGGCTGCCTAAAGCAAATTTTAATTATGCCGATATAAATTTATTAATAGAAGAATCTTTCTCTTTTTACAGAAATGCTCATAAAAATATAAAATTTATCGAAAATTTTAGCAAAAATATGCCGCCGATTTATATAGACAGATTGCAAATTAAAAGAGCTATCGTAAATATTTTAGATAATGCAGTTTATAATATTAATATGAATCGTAAATACGTAAATAAAAATTACAATAATTTTATTAAGGCGGAAACTTTTTTTAAACAGATAGAACAAATTGTATTAATTAAAATATCCGATACAGGTTCAGGCATTGAAGAAGAAAATATTGCAAATATATTTGAACCTTATTTTTCTACAAAAAGAGGCGGAACCGGGCTTGGACTTGCTATAACGAGGAATATTATTACGGAAAATAACGGAGTAATATATGCGGAAAATATTCCGGGCGGCGGTGCAGAGTTTATTATAGAATTAAAACTAATAAGCGATAAAAATATATAATATCTATAATATAAAAGTATATTAATGATATTATAGAAAGGTTATTTAAATGAAATCTATACTTATAATAGATGATGAAGAAAGCATAAGGAAATCTCTTGAAGGTATTTTTGTCGATGAGGGATACAGCGTAATTTCCGAAGAATTCGGAAAAGAAGGGCTTAAAATTTTTTCAGAAAAATTGCCTAATGCGGTATTGCTTGATATTTGGCTGCCTGACAGCGAGGGGATTAGTATTCTGAATTCTATGGTTAAAATTAATAAAAATATTCCAGTAATAATGATATCGGGACATTCCGATATTGATACGGCAATTAAAACAATAAAAATGGGTGCCTATGATTTTATAGAAAAACCTCTTTCTTTAGATAGAGTTCTTATAACCGTTGAAAATGCGCTAAAATTTAATGAATTAAATGAAAAAAAAATTACTCTTGCACAGAGTACATTAAGATATGAAGATGAATTAATAGGCAATTCCGAAAAAATTAAAGATTTGAAAAGCAGAATATTAAAAGCGGCGGTTTCCAATGCACCTATTTTAATCATGGGGGAAAATGGAACGGGAAAAGAATTAGTTGCCAAATCCCTGCATTTTAATAGTTCAAGGCGGGAAGAACCGTTCATTGCTATTAATTGCGCCGCAGTGCCTGAAGACTTGATAGAAAGCGAGCTATTCGGTCACGAAAAGGGAGCTTTTACTAGCGCTTTAGCGCGTAAGAAGGGTAAGTTTGAACTTGCGGACGGAGGAACCCTTTTTCTTGATGAAATAGGCGATATGAGTTTAAGAATGCAGTCAAAGATATTAAGAATTTTACAGGATAACAAGTTTCAGCGTGTCGGAGGAGAATCCACCATAGAAGTTAACACTAGAATTATTGCTGCAACAAATAAGAATCTTGAAGATGAGATAAAAAAAGGCAATTTCAGGAGCGATTTATTTTTTAGGTTGAACGTTATACCGTTTTTTATCCCGCCGTTGAGGGAAAGAAAAGAAGATATACCAGTGCTTATTAATTATTTTATTGACAAATTTAATCATGGTAATAAACAAAAATTGGGCATAGTTATTGAAGATAATGCAGAAGATGATGTAATGGAGCTTTTTAAAAATTATTTATGGAAAGGCAACGTAAGAGAATTAAAAAACATTATAGAAAGATTTGCAATAATGCATTACGGCAGTAAAATAACAAAACAGGACGTGTCGGATGAATTAAAAATAGACGCCGAAAAGTGCATCAATAACAATGATGATTATAACAGAGGTAAGATAAGCAGCAGATTAGAGAATAATATATGTATAGAACAAGACAATAAGATAGTAAGTAAATATATTAATATCAATTCCTTAAGAGAAGCAAAAGAAGCATTTGAGAAAGATTATATAGTAGTAAAATTACAAGAAAATAATTTTAATATTTCAAACACTGCCAAAAAAATAGGAATGTCCCGCAGAAATCTTCACAATAGAATAATTTTACTAAATATTGATAGCCATATTCATAATATTAGCACTGAAATTAAAGAGTGAATGAGATTTAAATATAAATAAAAAATTATTTGAAATTGACCGTATCCATAATATAATATTAGCGCTGAAATTAAAGAATTAATGCCTAAAACTTGTTCAATAATTTTTTTTAAAAATAAAATGATTATTTTTTATGCAATATTTTTGATAAAAATTTAATTTAATTTAAACTAAATTAAATATGCAGTATGCAGTATGCAGTATGCAATTTTTTTTTATTTTTTTATTTATTATTTTTAGTATTGTTTAAAAAAAATCTGAATAATTCTTTGCCGACATTCGTCTTCAAATAATATATTTTACCTATCAAAGTCATTCCTGCGAAAGCAGGAATCAGGCATCCCATGTACTTTTAAATACCCCATATTTTCTAACAGAGGATTAGAGGTGTAGATAAGTGTTGAAAATAAAAAATAAATATAAATAAATATAAAGGCAATGTAGAGTATTGCACAGTATTAAAATTATAAATTTGGCATTATTATTGCAAGGATATAAAAAGAATTTTTTAATAAAATTCATAATTAATCAATATTTTAATAATTAAAATTTCAAGCAGTTAATATTGGAATTTGGGTATTAAGCTGCAAACCATGAAATTTATCTCAATTCACAAGATATGCTGGCTTATTCTAAGTAAACGCATTAAATTAAAGGTGCTATATAGTTTTTGATATGGCAATTAATATATATAAATTGGCGTCCGTTTTTAAAAATTTAATTATTTTTAAAAATTATAAAATTTAAAAAGGAAGGAGGTGAAAAAAATGAAAAAAATTGAAGCAATAATTAAGCCTTTTAAGTTAGACGATGTTAAAGAGGAATTAAATAAAATCGGCATTCATGGTATAACCGTTACTGAAGTTAAGGGTTTCGGCAGGCAGAAAGGTCATACGGAGTTATATAGAGGAGCTGAATACAGAGTTGATTTTGTTCCTAAAACAAAACTTGAAATAATAACTTCCGACGAAATGATTCCGAGTATAGTAGAAGTTATTGAAAAATCAGCAAAAACCGGAAATATCGGAGACGGAAAAATATTTATTTCATCCGTGGAAGAAACTATTAGAATAAGAACAGGCGAGAAGGGAGAGCTTGCAATCTAACCAATTTTAATTTATTTTTTATTTATTAATTAATATTTCAAAAATTTAATAACTTATAATTATTATAAGTCGTTTATTATAAGTAATCATAATATTTAATTGTATTTTCAAAATTGTCGGTGTAGATCATTAGATTGCTAAATATATAAACAATGTGCTAATAATACCGGATTCC
The DNA here is from genome assembly GCA_027365695.1 of Candidatus Acididesulfobacter sp. Lineage (GTDB taxonomy): Bacteria > SZUA-79 > SZUA-79 > Acidulodesulfobacterales > Acidulodesulfobacteraceae > Acididesulfobacter. The sequence goes on from DAHXMB010000023.1 coordinate 12,043, forward strand.
CATGTTGGCGGGGAAAATCGGAATAAAATTATCTATCGACAATTTTAGAATATTACATAATCAATCTGGAGAATAATTATGAATAAAATTAACAGAATTTTAACTGTTATAGGAGGGCTTTTTTTAGTTCTCTTCAGCTGGGTTACACCGGTATTTGCGGCAGCTGCTAAAACGCCCAAGTTTGTTCCCGGTAATATAGCATGGGTCCTAGCATCTACGGCGCTTGTACTTATAATGACGCCTGCATTAGGGTTTTATTACGGCGGTATGGTAAGGAAAAAAAATGTTTTAAATACAATATCTTTGAGTTTTATAACTATTTGTACAGTCAGTGTCGTATGGATATTATGGGATTATTCAATGGCTTTCGGACCTGATGCCTTTTTAGGCATTATAGGTAATCTTAAGTATTTAGGCTTAGCTGCGATGGGTGTAAATCAGCATTCAAGATATGACGGAACGATCCCTTCCTTTATTTACGTTATGTTTCAATTAATGTTTGCAATAATAACAGTTGCATTGATTAGCGGCTCGTTAGTAGAAAGAATAAAATTTTCTTCATGGGTAGTCTTCACTATAATATGGGTTACGATAGTGTATGCTCCGGTTGCACAATCCGTGTGGGGTATCGGCGGATTATTCCAAAAAATGGGCGCTCTGGATTTCGCCGGCGGAACAGTCGTTCATATAAACTCCGGTGTGGCAGGTCTCGCAGGAGCCTTAGTTCTCGGTAAAAGAAAAGGATATATGAAAGAAAATATTATTCAGCCGAATCAGCTGGCATATACAATATTAGGCGGCGCTTTATTATGGTTCGGGTGGTTTGGTTTTAACGCAGGCAGTGCATTGGAAGCTAGCGGTCTTGCCGCTTCGGCTTTTCTTGTTACGAATACGGCAACCGCAGCGGCAGCTATCAGCTGGATGGTTGCAGAATGGATTCATAGCGGAAAACCTACAACATTAGGTATGATTTCCGGCGCTGTTGCAGGTCTTGTTGCTATAACGCCTGCTTCAGGTTTTGTTAATCCTTTAGCTGCTATTGTTATAGGGCTTGTAGTGGGTGTTTTATGTTATTCTATGGTAGTGTTTGTCAAACCCAAATTGGGTTACGACGATTCTTTAGATGCTTTTAATGTTCATGCTATCGGAGGAGCATGGGGAGCGCTTGCAACGGGTTTATTTGCCGATCCTCTTATAAATCCTGCAGGCAGGGGATTATTTTACGGAAATCCCCATCAGGTTGTGATACAATTAATTACTATTGTTTCAGTAGCAGGTTATTCTTTTGTAATGAGTTTTATAATATTTACATTGATAGATAAATTTATGGGTTTAAGAGTAAGCAAAGAACAAGAAGCAATGGGTCTTGATATTACCCAGCATGAAGAATCCGGTTATAATTTATAATAATGATTTAATTATTTGTTATAAAAAATAAATTTATAATAAATATTATAATATCCTTCATGATTAATGAAAACATTAATAAAAATTTGTTTTTTTGAATTATAGCTTTAATTTCTTCCATAGAAATTTATTTTCCGTATGAGCGAAGCGGTCATCCGGTATTGCTTATCATTGAAATATCATTGATAGTTTCTATGGAAGAATTAAAGTATAACTAAGAAGGATATTTTATTGAATTAAATTAGTATATTATTAAATTGGTTTATTATGGAAAATAAATTTCATCTTATTTTAAATAACATAAATTATTCAATAATTCTTTTTAACGAAAAATTAACTATTGAATTCTTAAATATTGCTGCGCAAGAACTCACGGGATATTCAGACTCCTATGCTAATCGCTTAAATGCAGGACAATTTTTTCATAATAATAAGTATATTATAGCTAAGATTAATGAGGTAGCGAAAACAGGGGAAGGTTTTATTGATTTTGATTTTGAATTTTATAACAATAATAGACAAAATAATAAACGGCTTATAATAATTGAGATAACTAAAATTAATTATAGTGAACAATATTATATACTTATATCAATGAAAGATATAACAAGATTTAAAGAAATGGATAATATTATTAGAAATGAAGAAAAATCACAAAATTTTTCAAGATTTATAGCGGAAATTTCGCACGAAATCAGAAATCCTTTAAGCGGAGTAAAGGCTTCCGCTTCATATTTGAAGAAAAAAATTATTGAAGAACAAGATTCTCTTCCTGATAGCTTAAAAGAATTAACACAGTTTACAGAAATAATTGTTAAAGAAATAAATAGAATTAATTTTTTGATAGAAGATTTATTGGCTTTATCTAAAAATCATAAAATAAATGCAGAAATGATAAATGTAAACAAAATTATAAATGAAATAATTGAGATAGAAACTGCTATGAACGCAGATAAAAATATAAAATTTATTAAAGAATTTGACCCTAGTCTGCCTGAAATATTTGCTTCAGACGGTGCTTTAAAACAAGTTTTTTTAAATATAATAAAAAATTCTATTGTTGCTATCCAAAATAAAAATAAAGGATTTGTCAAGATAACCACAAGAATTGATGCGGAAAGAAACAGTCCTAAATTTATCAAAATTATTCTATCAGATAATGGCGCGGGGATTAGCAAAAAAGACTTAAATAAACTGTTTGAACCGTTTTTTACTACTAAAGAAAAAGGAACTGGTCTTGGACTTGCAATTTCTCAAAAAATTATTTTTGAGCATAACGGATTTATAGATATTAAATCAATAAAAAATAGAGGTACAGACGTCGCAGTTTATTTGCCGGTAGGAAAAAATAAAAAAATAGGAAATTAATTATTTATTCACCTAACTTTTTCTTATTTTTTATATACTACATTTGAACTGCTTATTTTTATTAAATATTTTAATATATTATTTTTAAATGTATAAAATTCATAGAAAAGTTAGGAAATTCCGATTGTGAAATTCAACGTAGAATGTGTGTGTAAGATTTATTTTTACCAAAATATAATTCTAATTGCATTATAATATCGGTGTTGAACCAGGCGTTGCGTAAGAATGTAACCCCGGGATAATTAAATCAACTCCCAGATATGTAACTATCACCACTGCGAACCCGATTACCGCAATCCAAGCCATCTTCTTTCCATTCCAATCTTTAGTTAATCTTGCATGAATAAATATCGCATAAGCAATCCATGTAATTAACGACCACGTTTCTTTAGGATCCCAGCTCCAGTAGCCACCCCAAGCATTATCTGCCCATGCCGCTCCGATAACAATTCCGATTGAAAGAAATAAAAATCCGAACACTACGACTTTATAAATAGTTTCATCTAAAGTTTCAATCGGAGGGCTAAGTTTTATGAACTGTCTGTAAAGCAATATAAAAGGATTGCTTTTATTTGCAGCTTGATTTATATTTTTGTTTTGTTCAGGATTATCTATTTGTTTATATTTTATTAAAAACAATATGCCTATACCGAATGATGCGGCGAAGGCGCCATAAGCCAAAAACAACGCTATTATATGATATAGCAGCCAATAGCTTCTGAGAGCAGGTATGATAAAAGGTTCTATTGTACTTGTTGACAGCGGGTAAAATGTGGCAAATGCCAGTGAAGCCGCAGCTATAAACGTCATAATAAATCCGAGCGAATCAAAATTATAAAATAATTTCAATACAATGAAACCGAATAAAATAACATAGGCAAAAAAAACTAGAGAGTCGTATAAATCAATTAACGGCGGTATATCAATTCCTATAGAGTAAGAATAGCGCCACCTTATAATAAAAGCAAACGTCTGTAAGGCAAAAGCGGATATTACAATAATAAATGAGGCTGTGGAAAATAATTTACTTGATGTAAATATGTATATAAAATATCCGACGAGACTCAAAGCTATCATTAAAAGAGAAATTGTAAAATAAAAAGAGCCGTCCAATATTGAAGCATTGATGTGAATCATTTTTTATATATCTCCGATTAATGTCATATTTTTTTTTTAAATTCTTCTATGTTTTTATCAATCATAGAATAAAATGAAGCAAATTTTTTATGCGGAATAGCTAATATTTCAATTTTATTTGTCTTGTCTTTTTCTGAAGTTCCAGAAGGGATGACTCTGACCCATAATGATTGCTGATTAAAGAAAAATGAAAAAAATAAGGCAAAAATTAATATCGCAGAACCTATCCAGACAATATCCGTATCAACATTTTTTGTAATTTCAACGCCGCTGTAATAGTATGTTTTTACTCCATCAAAAATAAAAGCTATATTATTGCTATATTCTGTAAAAAGCAAAGGTTCATTCCTTTTGTTTGATTTATACGGCAATTCTTGAAAAATCAGCGGACGCTCAACTTTTTTATTATTTTTGATGATGGAGATATAAAACGGAATATGATTCTTCTCTGGTTTTTTAAAAAAATTAAATGAAAATTTAATATTATTAATTTTTGAATTATATATTTTGCCGGGTGCAGCATAAAGTAAGGTTTTTTTATTTTTATTTTTTAAATTTAATACTAATATTCGCGCTGCAGTCGGTTTATAATGGCCGTAACTTGCTTGATAAATAGTAATTCCGTCATAAATAAGCGGATGGTTTACTGTTATAGTTTTAGTTAAAATATTGATATGTTTTTTCATGATTGTCAATGTGCTTACATATGATTTGACTGCTCCGTTTTTATAATATTTAGTTGCATAATTGTCTAATTTAATTTTAAAAGGAAGAATAATAGGCTTGTTATTCTTTAATAAATAAGAATGATGAATAGTTTCACCTACTTTTATATTTGTATATGACCTGTATCCTAAAATTATTCCAAGCAATACTCCGATTAAAGTAACAATAACCCCGAGATGTGCAACAATCGGCGATATTCTGAAGATTGAATTTTTTGAATATAATAAAGAATGAGTTCCCGTGTTTTTTTTGGTGTTTTTATCTTTTATTTTATTAATATTAATAGGTGCACCAAATTTTTTGCCAAATATTTTTTCTGCTGAAGTCAGTATTTCTTCAGGATTTTTAGATGATTGCAAAGTTGTATATTTTGCTTTAAATCCTTTTTTCTGCAATGCATTATCAAAAGATAAGTCGGGATTTATAATTTCTTTAATTATTTTAGGCGTTCTATTTGCCGATGAAACTATTAATGTCAGTATAAGCAGGGCAGCAAGTCCGATAAAATACCATGAATTATAAATATTTAAAAATCCTAACCAGTATAAAATATGGAAAACATTATCGCCGTATATAGTTTTATATTGACGTATAGTGTCGCCTTGATCTATTATTGTTCCAATTATTGAAACTGCTGCGATTAGTGTGAATAAAATAATTGCTAATTTAACTGAAGAAAAGAATTTATTTAATTTTGACAGCATAAAATTTTGTGTTTTTATTTTTATTAAAAAATTTAATTGAAACATTAAGTTTATTATTTTAAATTATATATTTATAGATTATATTGCTTTTAATTTATATTGTAAAGCAAAATTGTCAATTCGTATTTAGGGAAAGCACTCAAAATTGCCGATATAAGTCTTTAAAATAGCTTTAAAGCTATATGGAACATTAGATTCCCGCATACGCGGGAATGACATCCGTCGAGTGAAAACTTAAATATCCGCAAAGCCATTCCTGCGTGGGCAGGTACGCTTTAAAGCCGTCGGCATTTAGGCGGCTAATCTGGAAAATAAATTTTCTATCGGCAATTTTGGAAAGCATATAAAACTTGACAAAAAACAAATTTATTGGTTTAATTATAATTAGCACTCAATATTAGCGAGTGCTAATATTTTAACTTTATAACTTTTTAATATTTTTTAAATTAAAATTATATTCATTTTATATTCGTTTATTCATTAGTTATTATTTACTTATTATTATGTTAAATTAAATTAAATGGAAGAACTTAACGAAAGGTATCGGGAAGTATTATGCTATATAATTGAAGAATACATTATTACAGCAAATCCTGTAGGATCTAAATTTATTGCAGGCAAGTGTTCTTTAAATTTAAGTCCTGCTTCTATAAGAAATATTATGGCATCGCTTGAAGAAAAGGGATATATATATCAGCCTTATTTTTCGGCGGGCAGGGTTCCTACATCCTCGGGATATAAATTTTACATAAATAGTATTTTAAAAACAAAAAAAATATCAAAACAGCAGAAAGAAGAAATCAGAAGCAGTCTTAATATTTCTGGTGATATAAAAAAAATATTATGGCAGGCAATTAATTTATTATCGGAAATTTCGCATTATATGCCTATCGTGCTTGCTCCGAAGAGAACTTATGCGAATTTATTGCATATTGAGTTTATAAAATTAGATAAATTAAATCTTCTTGTGGTTATGGTATTCGAAGGCGGATTTGTTGAAAATAAAATAATTAGCACCGATAGAGATTATAAACAGGTTGAACTTAGCAAATACTCAATAAAACTAAATGGAATAATTAACGGACACAGTATAGACGAATTAAAAGATACTATAATAAAAGATATAGATAAAGACAGGGAAAGTTTTTTTTCGTTATTAAACGGTATTATTTTTAATTTTGATTTAGTAAAAAACGAAGTAGATAATGAAAATGATTATCTTTTTATCGGTTCCAGGATGAATTTATTTGATGAGCCGGAGTTTTCAAACTATGAAAAGATTAAATCTCTAATCAAAGCTTTTGAAGATAAAAGAACTATAATAAAGCTGTTAGAACTTACTAAACAAAAGGAAGGCATTCATATATTTATAGGTTCGGATACCGAGTGGTCGGATATTAACGGTTTATCGGTAATTACGGCATCTTATCGCAGCAAAAAAGGATTTGCAGGAGGTTCTATAGGACTCATAGGACCTTCAAGAATGAATTATGCTCTAGCTATTCCTATGGTAAATTATATAGCAAAGTTTTTATGTGATATAATTTAAATATTTTAACGAATAAACAAATAAAAATAAACAAATAAAAATAAACGAATAAAAATAAAATAAAATAAAAACTTTATAAATAAAAATCAGGAGAATTAAGCATGGATGATAATAAAAAAAATAAAAATGATTTTGATGACGCAGATAATGCAAAAGAGACAAATGATGTTGATATTAATAATCCTGCAGAAAATAAATCATTGCTCGATATCGCCGACTTAGATCAAATATCTGAACCGTCATCTTTGCCTGAAGCAAGAGAAAGTTTAAATTATATAAAAAACGCATTCACAAATTTAAAGAAAGAATTTGATGAATTAAACGAAAAATATCTTAAAATTTTGGCAGATTCCGAAAATTTCAGAAAAAGAATTAACAGAGAAAAAGAAGAATCGTTAAAGTATTCTAATGAGAACATTGTTAAAGATTTACTGCCGATTCTGGATTATTTAGACCTTGCAATCAATCATTCCGCATCTTATATTGACAATGATATTTCTGGAAATCTTAAGATTTTTGTTGACGGCGTTAAGATGGCAGACAATGAATTTATAAAAGCTCTATCAAACAATGGCGTTAAAATTATAGAAACCGAAAATAAAAATTTTGATCCTAATTTTCATGAGGTTGTTGAAATGCTTAAAGATTCTGCTGAACCGGAAGGAAAGATATTAGAAGAAAAAAGAAAAGGTTATATATATAAAGATAGATTATTGCGGCCGTCTTTAGTATGTATTTCTAAACCTGATGGAAATTGTGAAGATAATAATTGATTAATTAGAATAACAAATATAAAATAAGAAAATAAGATTAGATAAAAATATATGAATAAAAAGGAGAGATAAAATTATGGGAAAAGTTATCGGAATTGATCTCGGCACTACAAATTCTTGCGTTGCCATTATGGAAGGAAAAGAACCTATAGTTATTGCAAATTCTGAAGGAGCAAGAACTACCCCGTCTATTGTTTCTATTATTGATAGCGGCGAAAGACTAGTCGGACAGGCAGCTAAAAGGCAGGCAGTCACTAATCCTGAAAATACTATTTACGCCGTTAAAAGGCTTATAGGAAGAAAATATAATTCGCCGGAGGTGCAGGCTTTTAAGAAAGTATGTCCGTATAAAATTATAGAAAATGACAACGGCGACGCATGGGTAGAAGTTAAAGGAAGAAAATACAGTCCCGCGGAAATATCTTCAATGATTCTAATGAAAATGAAAAAAACTGCGGAAGATTATCTCGGAGAAACCGTTACCGAAGCCGTTATCACCGTCCCTGCGTATTTTAATGATTCGCAGAGGCAGGCAACTAAAGATGCGGGCAAAATATCGGGATTGAATGTTTTAAGGATTATTAACGAACCTACGGCTTCTTCTTTGGCTTACGGTTTAGATAAAAAAAAGGAAGAAAAAATTGCCGTTTATGATTTAGGCGGAGGAACTTTTGATATTTCCATACTTGAACTCGGGGAGGGAGTGTTTGAAGTTAAATCCACTAACGGCGATACCTTTCTTGGAGGAGAGGATTTTGACCAGCGCGTCTTAGATTATATAGCCGATGAATTTAAAAAAGATTACGGAATTAATTTAAGAAGCGATAAAATGGCATTGCAGAGGTTAAAGGAAGCTGCGGAAAAAGCAAAAATAGAACTTTCTTCAGCGCTTGAAACAGATGTAAATTTGCCTTTTATTACTGCAGATGCAAGCGGACCAAAACATTTAAATTTGAAAATCACGAGAGCCAAGCTTGAACAGCTTACTGGCGATTTAATAGAAAAAACTATGCATCCTGTGGCAACTGCTTTAAAAGATGCAGCTTTATCTACTTCAAAAATAGATGAAGTCGTCCTTGTAGGCGGTCAAACAAGAATGCCTAAAGTGCAGGAAAAAGTTAAAGAATTCTTCGGCAAAGAACCTCATAGAGGAGTTAACCCCGATGAAGTTGTCGCTGTAGGAGCGGCAATTCAAGGGGCTGTTCTTAAGGGAGACGTCAAAGATGTATTGCTTCTTGATGTAACTCCATTATCTTTAGGTATTGAGACATTAGGCAGCGTCGCAACAAAACTTATTGAAAAGAACACTACAATACCGACAAGAAAAAGTCAGATTTTCTCTACGGCAGCCGATAATCAGCCTGCCGTTACAATTAATGTATTACAGGGTGAAAGAGAAATGTCGGCTGATAATAAGAGTTTAGGCAGATTCGAGCTCACGGGAATACCCCCCGCGCCTAGAGGAGTTCCGCAAATTGAAGTTACATTTGATATAGATGCTAACGGTATCGTGCACGTTTCGGCTAAAGATTTAGGGACTGGGAAAGAACAATCAATTAAAATAACGGCTTCCAGCGGTTTATCTAAAGAAGAAATAGATAAAATGATAAAAGAAGCAGAACTTCATAAAGATGAGGATAGTAAAAAGAAAGAATTAATAGAAGCTAAAAATCATCTTGATACTTTAATGTATTCTGTTGAAAAATTATTAAAAGATAATTCGGATAAAATAGAATCCGGTGAGAAAATGACTGCCGAGGAAAAAGTTTCAAACGCAAAGAAAGCTTTAGAATCAGGCAATATTGAAGAAATCAAATCTGCCGCCGAAGAATTAGAAAAGATTTCGCATTCAATAACCGAAGCTATGTATAAAAATACTGCCGAACAGCAATCCGAAGCTTCTTCCCAAAATGCTGAAGAAGGACAGGCGGAAAAATCGGCTGACGAAAATGTTGTTGATGCTGAATTTGAAGAAGTAAAGGATAAAAAATAATTCATAAGCAACAAATATTTGAAAATTTAAATAAATAATTATAAAAAAATATGTTACGCAAGCACGATATAAATGGTCTGCCTCCGCCCGCTTATTACAATAGCGGGCGGAGGTTTTGCAATGTAATTTTAATAAAAATAAAAAAATAATTATAATAATATAATATAATATAATATGACCACAAAAAGAGATTACTATGAAATTTTAGAGATTGATAAAAATGCAACGACGGCTGAAATTAAAAAAGCTTATAGAAAGCTGGCCATCAAATATCATCCAGATAAAAATCAAGGCGATAAAGAGTTTGAAGAAAAATTTAAAGAAATAAGCGAAGCTTATGAAATTCTTTCAGATGATGAAAAAAGAGCTGCCTACGATAGATTCGGACATGAAGGTGTTTCTCAAGGAATGGGCGGTGCAGGGTTTAACAGCGGGTTTGGAGATATTTTCAGCGATTTTTTCGGCGATATGTTTGGCTCTCGACAAAATAAGCGTACGAGGCAAAGAAGAGGAGACGATCTCCGTTATGAGCTGAAAATAAAATTTGAAGAGGCTATATTCGGAACTTCTAAAGACATAAAATTTAAAAGATACGAAAAGTGTGAGTCATGCGACGGGACAGGCGCAAAAAAGGGAACTAAACCGGTTACTTGCCCTGTTTGCAAAGGTACGGGAGAGATAAGACAGCAGCAAGGTTTTTTTACCATTACGAGAACTTGTTACAAATGTAACGGCGAAGGAGAAATAATAGAAAATCCCTGTCCCGTGTGCGCAGGACGCGGCAGAGTCGTAAAAGAAAAAAAACTTGAAATAAAGATTCCTGCGGGTATTGATAACGGCAATAGGTTAAGAGTATCAGGCGAAGGCGCATCCGGAATTTACGGCGGTCCTCCGGGTGATCTTTATGTTGATATTACAGTCGAACCCCATCATTTATTTAAAAGAAACAATGAGGATATTTACATTTCCGTGCCTATAAGTTTTCCGCAGGCGGCAATAGGATGCGATATTGAGGTGCCTACTTTAGAAGGTAAAACAAATTTAAAAGTTCCTTCTGGAACTCAAAGCGGAGCCAGGTTTACTTTCAAAGGCAAAGGAGTTCATAGATTAAACAGTCAATCAAGAGGTAACGAATATATTAATATTGTTGTTGAAACGCCTACTAATTTAACTGTAAAACAAAAAAAAATATTAGAAGAATTTATGCAGGAAAGCGGTGAAGATTCGCATCCTATTAAAAAATCGTTTTTTGAAAAAATATTTTCAATAGGAAAATAGTAAAATATCGGCTATTAATAATCTATATGTTTAAATTTAATATTTATTATATTATCGCTTTCCTTATGATTTTCATTTAATTTAATTAAATAATTATTTATTTTCTGAATAAATTCATCCTTAAGAAAATTAAGTTCAAAAGATAAAACGGGATTATCTGCTATTATAGTTAATGTGTTACCTTTAATACATTTTGGTTTTGTTTTCTCCCCTAAATCTTTCCCGCAAATATTAATCCAATTATTATTATTAGCCAAAAGTAAAGCATTGTAATCGGAAGTATCTAATTTATTTTTTAAAACATCTAATAAAATATCTTTTAAGTTTTGCGGTAAGTTTTGCGAATGCTCAGTTTTCATAATTCTTTTAAATTCTATTGATTTATTTTTATAATTTAAGTATTATTGAAAATATGAAAATAATATTTGATTAGTTCTTATTTTTTTATTGATTTATTTTATAATTTAAATAATGTATTATATAATATAATATAATATAATATAATAACATATATTTTTTTACCTAAAATTGCCGATAGAAAAGTTTATCATGCATTCCCATTCCCGTTTACGCGTGGATGCTTTGAGGAGATTTATCGTTCCACCCATTGGGTGTTGTTATTCCTGCGCAAACAGGAATCCAGAATTTTAATGCATTGTAATGTATTTAAAAATCTTTGTCGGCGATTTTGAGTTTTATTTTATATGCTTTGCACACTGCTCATTTGTTTATTTTGTTTATATAGTTATTTATACTTATAATATTGTAAATATGTTAATTATACGGAATTAAAATAATTATGCGTATATATTGCCCATTTTGCATGGCTTTTTATGATATAGATGAATCTTTATTGCCCGAAGGCAATATTAAAGTTAGATGTAAACATTGTAAAAATATTTTTATCATAAATAAAAAAAAAGGTGTAGTTAATGATGAGCATGTTAATGAAAATATCAATGAATTTAATAGCATGGAAGAAGAAGAAAGCAATGATTTTAATAAAAATAAAATAACTGGCAAAGAAGATATTAAAGAAAATAGCGAAAGTTATGTTATACAGAAAGAAAACGAAGAATTAAAAACCCAAAATAATATTTATGAATCAGAAGAAATAAAAAAAATTTTTAAAGAAATAACGGATGACGTAGAGAGGCCCGAAGTCAAGTTTAACAATGATAATAAAAAAATAGAAATAGAAAATGACGGCGATAATATTTTCAATCGGCAAAAAAAGAAAAAAAAATATAAAAACAATGCAATAAAAAATTTATTTTTAATATTATTAATACTTATTATTATAATAATAATACTGTATATGTTAGATTTCTTTGGAATTGTTTATATTCCGTATTTGGCTTATACAAGCAAAAATATAACTGAAAATTTTTTTAAATTAATACCTAGATTATAAATAAAAATAAAAGATTGTATTTATATAAATGAACGCTAAATCACTAAATAATAAAGCTAATAATTGCGTGTTTTGTAAAATTATAAGCGGAACTATTAAAAGCGATATTATAAAAGAAACAAACTGTTTTATTGTAATAAAAGATATAAATGCGGTAGCCCCCCTGCATTTTCTTATAATATCTAAAACCCATTATGATTCTATTGTAAAAACCGATGCATTATTTAACGGAAATGAATTTATGCAATTAGTAAAAGAAATATCTCAAGAATATAATTTGGATTTCAAAGGTTTTAGAATTGTTATCAATACAGGTTTTGACGGCGGACAAACTGTTTTGCATTTTCACGCGCATTTTATGGCAGGAAGAAATTTCACCTGGCCACCAGGTTAACTTTCTTAATTGATTTTATTCTTAATTGATTTTTTATTTAAATAAATATTGATTTAATCCAAAATTATTGATTAAATAATTTTATTTAAATTAAATATATTAATATTTAAAAGATGACGTTTAATAATAATTGCTATCCATTGCCATAAATCCATTTTTAGGTTAAAGCATAAGATTTTAATGATAATAATTCTTCCATAGAAGCTATTATTGAAATATCATTGATAGTTTCTATGGAAGATTAAAGTAATTATAAAATATTGTTAAAATAAAATATTTATATTAATTGATTAATTGATTATTTATTTTATATATATAGATAGATATTTACATTATAGTTAAAAATAGTTAAAAATTTTAATTAATAATAATAAAATATAATATAGTTAAAAATTTTTTTGGGAGAAAATAAAATTAATGGAAGCGTGGTTTTTTGAAAACCAGACAGGAAATTTTGGAATTAAAATTAGAATTAAATCAATTTTGTATCATGGAAATTC
>DAHXMB010000032.1:0-11256 GCA_027365695.1 Candidatus Acididesulfobacter sp.
TATTTATATTTTTTATATTTATAATATATTTATAATAACAGCATATTATATTTGCGTTTGTATAAATTTATACAATTAAATTTATACAAAATGATTGACATTGCCAAAATGATTTATACTATTAAATTTATAATATTATAAAATAAATAGAATAACTAAAAGAGGTAATGAAAATGAAATTTAGATATTTTTTAGCAGGAGTGTTTATAGCCATTCCTTTGCTGGCTTATTTATTGCTTCCGATTTATGATAGAAAAACCCCGATTATTTTAGGCTTACCCTTTTTTTATTTTTACCAGATAATATGGTTAATAATTGCCGCTATATTTTTCTATATAGCAGCAATACTGATAGATTTAAAAGGCTAAAAATATATAAATATATTAAATATATTTAAAGGAGTCTATCTCATGAATACAATTATTTCCATTTCTGTTTTTCTTTTCTTGTTCATTATATTTATATATTTAGGATTTAGCGGAAAAAATTTCAGACCGGGAGACCTGAGCAAAATGCATGAGTGGGCTTTAGGCGGTCAAAAATTGGGGACATTTCTTGCATGGTTTTTGATAGGCGCCGATTTATTTACGGCTTATACATTTATAGCCGTGCCTTCAGGCGTTTTTGCGGCAGGGTCGCTATTCTTTTTCGCAGTTCCTTACGTAGCGGTTGCATTTGCTATTGCGATGGTAGTCATGCCGAAATTATTCGCCGTTTCAAAAGAAAAAGGGTATATTACAGGAGTTGATTTTGTAAAAGATGCATTTAATTCTAAAACATTAACAATTTTAATTGCTCTGACAGGCGTGGTTGCCGAACTTCCTTATATAGCATTACAGGTAATAGGAATGAGAGCTATCTTAACCTCAATGCTTATGCCCTTCAGCAGCATAAAAACAATAAGCGATATAACTTTAATAATTTCTTTTATTATACTTGCGGCATTTACATATACGACAGGTCTCAGAGGTATTACGCTAACCGCAGTTATGAAAGATATTATTATATTTGCAACGGTTATAGTAATAATCATTGCAGTCCCTTTAATGCATGGCGGGTTTCATGCCGCTTTTAAGGCAAAACCTGTTTATTCTACGTTGCCGCCTAATTTTGCAGCGGCATATTTAAGCTTTTTTATTATGAGCGCTTTTGCGCTATTTCTTTATCCGCATGCAATAAACGGCAGTTTAAGCTCTGAATCCGCCAAAAAGCTGAGAAAAACTTCTGCATTGCTGCCGTTATACGCAATAGGACTTGCATTGATTGCATTATTTGGAATATTGGTATATGCGGTCAAACCTGCGATGTCAATACTTGATAAATTTCCTCCTTCTATAAGAGGGGCAATGGTTGTTCCTACTCTTATTCAATCAACAATGCCGCCGTGGTTTACTGGTTTTGCATTTCTGGGCATATTTATAGGCGGGTTAGTTCCTGCTGCAATCATGGCTATGGCATCCGCCAACCTTTTAGTTAGAAATGTGTATAAAGAATTTAAACCTAGTTTGAGTCCTGAAGCCGAAACCAAAATGGCAAAATGGTTAGCGGTAGTATTTAAATTTGTCGCACTGGGGTTTGTTTTTGCCGTTCCCGCAACTTTTGCTATTTCATTGCAGCTTTTAGGAGGAATAATAATACTTCAGACCCTTCCCGCTATTTTTATGGGTCTGTATATGAAAAGCCTTAATAAGAATGCGCTGATATTAGGATGGGTTTTAGGAATGATTACAGGAATATATTTTGTTGAAAAGGTTAATAATTTTGGATTGATTGCAAAAACATTAATATCTACCCCTTTTGGATTAATTTTTATAGGCGTAATTGCGCTGGCGGTAAATTTAGCGGTTGTTCTAATCGGCAGTTATATTCCAAAACTATTCCAAAGCTCCATTGCAAATAATTGAATAGATGATATAATATACCTTTTCCGACATTATAATAAGCAATATATATAATAATAGAAAATATTATATCATATATATAATGAGTAACTATAAACCAAAGTTCACTAACTATATTAAGTAAATAAATTAAAAAAATTAAACTGACCCGCAAAAATTTTAATAAAATAATATATAAATAATAATAAAATAAATAATAAATATAATCATGGAAATGATAAATAATAATAAAATAAATGATAAATATTTAGGGATTGACATTGGGGGAACTAATATAAGATTTGGCGTTGTCGATAAAAATGGCAAGCTATTAAGTTTCAATTTATTTCCTATAGATAAGTCCGCAGATGACGCTATTTCACATATTAAGAAATTTATAAATCAAATGTCGGCAAAAAGTAAAATTGAATTTAAAGATGTTAAAAATTATAATGACTATGATAACAACGGCGATAATAATTCAGGTTTAAACAATATAAATATAAAAGCAATCGGAATTTCGGCTGCGGGGCAGATAGAAAAAGAAAAAGGGGTTATTACCTATTCCCCTAATCTTAATTGGAAAAATGTTCATATAAAAGAAGAGCTTGAAAATTCGTTTAATATTCCTGTTTTTATTGACAACGATGTGAAAACAATTGCTTATGCCGAATGGAAATTAGGGGCAGGGCAGGGGCAGGGTATTAAGAATTTAATATGCATTTTTATAGGAACAGGGATTGGTTCAGGTTTAATTATAAATAATAAATTAATTGACGGGTGCAGCGGCTCTGCGGGAGAAATAGGGCATATTGTTATAGTATCCGGCGGAAGAAAATGTCATTGCGGAAATAACGGATGTTTTGAAGCATATGCAGGGGGTTGGGGTATTGCAGAAATGGCAAAAGAAAAAGCAGTTCAGAATCCTGAAAAATATAAAAAAATAATAGAATTATCAAAAGGCGGCATAGACAATATTTCATCTAAATCAGTTAGCGAAGCTTTTATTTTAAAAGATGAAACGGCTAAAAAAATTGTTAATGAGGTAGCTCTTTATATTGCCGATGGCGTTATAAGCGCGGTGAATTTATTAAATCCATGCATGGTTGTGCTTGGCGGAGGTGTTATTGACGGCATACCCGAGTTAGTGGAAATAGCAGAAAAAGAAATAAGAAAAAGAGCATTAAATGCCGCAGTAAAATCTTTGAAAATAGTAAAATCAAAATTTGGCGAATCGGCAGGATTGGTAGGCGCAGCGATGATTGCAAAATTGTTAGCTAAATAACTAATCATTATAACTATGTGATATTATTATGCTACTTATTATTTTATAAAATATATAATGTAGTGTATATTGATATACTCTGCAAATAAAAATAATATAAAAATATTTATTAAAAATAATAGGTAATTACAGCCAATTTTTAGGAAGAACCGCAACTATTCCTAACGCAACCATTGCTATACCTACTAATGCTACTGTAGCTAATTTTGCTTTTGAATAAGTATATTCGCCCAGAATTTTTTTATTTCCTGCAAGTATTATTAAAAATACAAGAACAATCGGAAGAATAAAGCCGTTAAACGCTTCAACGTCAACCATCAGAGTAACTAAAGGTATATTAGGAGCAAGCACTAATAACGCAGCCATAATAATTAACGCCATATATAATAAATGAAAAATTTTGGATTCTTTAAATTTATGATTTAAACTATGCTTGAATCCCCACGTTTCGCCGGCGGCCCATGCGAAAGCTATAGACACAACAAAGGCGGCAAGAACACTTGAACTATATAATCCAATTGCAAAAAGAAGACCTGCATATTTTCCTGCAAGAGGAATAAGCGATTGTCCTATAGCTTTAGCAGATGAAGGAACTATGTGATTTTTGTAAAGCGTAGCCGCAGTCATCACTATAACCGCAATCATAAGAAGCTGAGTTATGATACTTCCTACTAAAGTATCGGTTGCCGCTAATTTAACATCTTTCTTGCATAAATTTTTATCAACGGTAGCACTTTGTTGATAATATATCATCCATGGCATTATAACGGCACCGGCGTTGGCTGCTATCAAAAAAGCATAGTCTTTGTTAAATATCGGCTGGGGGCCTATTAAACCGTTAAATACCAATTGATGTAAATCAGGATGGGCGAAAATTGCGGCGGGAATAAAAACAAAGCCCGACAATGCAAAAATAATAGCGATATTTTCCGCTTTTTTATAGCTGCCTGTAAATACAACAAGCAATAAAATTAAAGCGCTAAATCCTATGGAATATATTTTAGGAATGTTAAAAATTTCTCCGCTTGCCGCTATTCCTGAAAATTCTGTGAGCAAAGCGGCAAATACGGTAATAAATAAAGTAATAGTAGCAAAAGCAGCCCATTTTGAACCGTAATATTCCCTTATCAGTTCACCGTGACCTTTTTTAGTTACGCATCCGAGCCGAGAAGTCATTGATTGAATGATATATAAAAAAGGAATGAGAATTATTTGCATTAAAATTAATTTATAGCCCCATTCGGCGCCAGAAACTCCTGCAGTTGTGACAGAGCCTGCATCCATATCCGCAATCATAACAATGAAACCTGGACCTAATACTTTAAAAAAATGCAGACCTCTATATGTAATTCTTTTAAATTTGTCTCTATAATTTTTATTTTTTTCGTCACTGCTCCTTCTGTACCAGTGTTTTTTTTTGTCGTTATTATTTAAAGTATGTTTTTCTATATCATCAGTTGCAGATGGTTGAACGCTTCTTCTATAATTACTTTTTTCGGGCTGATGTTTATTCATCTAAATTTATTATTATTAATGATTATTTTGACGGTTTTATTTTTACCTTGAAATATTTTTTTAGATTTTATATATTTAACTAATTATATAACGATTTTAAATAATATTGATACAAAAAAATTAGTAAAAAATTAGTACAAGTTTAAATCAATATATTTAAATAATATTTTACAAGTTTTATTGACATTCCCAAAATTGCCGATAGAAAATTTATTTTCTGTATGAGCCGTCTAAATGCCGACGGCTTTAAAGCGTACCTGCGTACGCAGGAATGACTTTACTGGTATTTAAGTTTTCACCCGACGGGCGTCATTCCCGCGTATGCGGGAATCTAATGTTCCATATAACTTTAAAGCTATTTTAACAATCTCTATCGTCAATTTTGGGGACGTATTATTAAGAAGGGTTAATAAAAAAATATTTTTTTATTTTTAAATCTTTTTTATTTTATATTTATATGATATATTTAATATAATATAATAAGTTAAGTATATAGCGATTTAATTTATTTCATTTATTATTTTAATACGGTTAGTTTAAGTAATGTATAATAAATATCTATATAAATAATTAAATTGCCGCTATATATAAAATATATATAAAAGACATAATTTAAAATAATAAAATAATAAAATAATAAATAAAATAACGATAATAAAATAAAAATATATATTATACTTATATAAGGATATTGATTATGAAAGTATTACTTATTCAGCCTGACAATAAAAACACAATAGGTTTAAGCAATGTTGCTTTGGTTGAACCCACAGGTTTAGAAGCCATCGGCGGAAGCCTCTTAGATGAAAAACATAATGTAAGGATAGTTGATTTAAGAGCGGTAGGAAAAGATCCCAATAAATATTTAGACAATGCTATAAAAGAATTTGAGCCGGACGCTTATGGTTTCTCATGCTCTTTCACTCCTGACGTATATAGGGTTCTTGAACTTGCGAAGAGAGTTAAAAATGATTATGGAGCTAAGTTTGTTTTTGTCGGCGGACATCATGTATCTGTTTATCATATTGATTTTAACATAAAAGAAATTGATGCCATTATAGTGGGCGAGGGAGAAGTGACGGTTGTTGAACTTTTAAGGGCATATGAGTCTAATACGCCTTTTTCAAGTGTTAACGGTCTAGCTTATTACGATAATAACAGCGGGGAACAAGTTAAAACTAAACCGAGAAGTTTAATAAAAAATATTAATGAAGTTCCTTCTTTTGCTAGACATTTAACGGCGGAATACAGAAAAAAATATTATCTTGGAATAAGAACGTCTTTAGCTTGTATTGAAACAGCGCGAGGCTGTCCTTTTAAATGTGATTTTTGCAGCGTATGGAATTTTTATAGAGGAACATACAGGTCTAAATCGCCTGAAAGAGTCGTTGCTGAATTAAAATCTATAAAAGAAGATTATATTTTTGTAACTGACGACAATTTTTTTAGTGATGTTAAAAGGGCGAAAATTATCGGCGAGCTTGTAAAAAAAGCAAAGATAAAGAAGCTTTACACGATTCAGGCAAGAAGCGATACTATAGTTAAGCATCCTGAACTCATAAAGCAATGGAAGGAGGTAGGTCTTTCTAATATTTTCATAGGATTTGAGAGCGTAGACGACGAAACATTAAACGATATTCATAAAGATAACTCATCGGAAATGAACGAGAAGGCTTACTATATTGCAAAGAAACATGATGTTGCAGTTACAGCTTCTTTTATGGTGTCGCCGAGTTTTTCAAAAATTGACTTTGAGAAATTGATGAATTTTGTTAAAAGACTTAAGATTAGCGTGCCTGTTTTTTCAGTCCTTACACCTCTTCCTGGGACTAAGCTATTTAATGAATTAAAAAATAAGTTGACTATTACCGACTATTCTTATTATGACTTGTTTCACCCCGTGATAGACACTCTTTTACCGACGGCTGAATTTTTCAAAGAATTTTCAAATCTTTATAAAACATCATATAAAAAATTAAATTTAAGAACAAATGATGTATTATTTGTTATAAAATATATAATGATGGGTAAAATGTCTTTAGACCATATGATTAAATTAAAAAAATCTATGAAATCTATTTCTACGCCTTCTACTTATACGCTGCCCTTGGTGGTTGTGAAAAGTTAGTCGTAAAAAATTAAGATGCAAATTTAAATGGAATTAAAATAATATAAAAAAATCATTGCAAATTTTTATACGTGCGTTTATAATATCTTTCTTATGCAATAAGATAAAATGCAATAAAATTAAAAATTGTAAATTTTTTATATTATTAAAAATAAGTAACTAAATAAGATAAGTAACTAAAAGGGGAAGGAGGAATTTTGAAAAATAATATATTTGCAGATATTAATCATAATTTTTCAAGAAAATATGAAACTGTTATAATAATTAATCCTGATTTAGATGATTCGCAATATAATCAATTTGTAGAAAAGATTAAAGGAATTATTGCCAAAGAAGGCGCCGAGATTATAAGTATAAGCGATTGGGGATTAAGAAAGCTTTCATACGAAATTAAAAAAATTAGTAAAGGTCGATATATTGTTGTTCATTTTTTAGCTAAAAGTAATGTCGTAGCCGAATTAGAAAGAAATTTGAGAAACACAGAAGATTGCCTGAGATATCAAACTGTATTATTTACAAATGATTTAGAGTCTTCAAAGGAGGAAGCCGTTAATGTTTAAAAAATTTGAAAGAGCATATAAGCCTGCCGCAAATGCAAGTTTTTCCCATAGACCATTTACAAGAAAAAAATCGTGCAGATTTTGTGCTGATAAAGTTTTGAAAATTGATTATAAAGATACCCGTCTTTTAAGAAATTTTGTAACTGAAAAAGGCAAAATTATGCCTAGAAGAGTAACAGGTAATTGCGCTTATCATCAAAGAAAAATTGCAAAAGCTATAAAGGCATCGAGGAATATTGCTATAATGCCTTATATTTCTCTAAATGTATAAATTTAAGAAATTTTTATCAGTTTTTTTAATTACTTTTTTATTATATCTTTTAATAACCGACTGTTTGGCATCTGGTTATTATTGTTTTGCAAACCCTTTATTTTATTTGGTTTTTAGTTTTATTATCATCTGGTATTTTAAAAATTATAAAGGCGCTTCAATACTTCCTATTGCTATAGTATGTTTTGCAGGAATTATGTCTATATATAATTATATAGATTATAATAGAAGTATTGGAATTTTATCCGTTATTTTAATATTTATTGCTATCCCTTATGTATTTTCCTATTTATATAATAAAAAATTAAGTTTAGCTAAAGCTGTTTCTTTTTCCGTATTAAGTATTTTTTCTTTAGTATTTTTATTTTTTGCTGCTTATATTTATTATAGCAATATACATTTATTTTCTGATTTAAGTTATTATTTAAATAAATATGCGGGAATAATATTAGTTAAAATAATAAATATTTATAAGCAAATGGGCATATCGGATTCGTTAATAAATAAATTTAAACCTGAATTAATTGTAATGCTCAAGGATATGTTTTTGCTTGCTCCGTCGATTCTTGTAATTTTTTCATGGTTTTCTTTGTGGCTTTCTTTTATTATGTTAAAAAACAGAATTGCAAAAGATAAAGATAATAATAGTTTTTTTAGAGACGATGAAAACTTATTAAATTGGAAAGCGTCGGACTTTTTAGTTATCGGCTTAGTTATTGGTTTGGTTATTGTAATATTTGCTAACGGGCTGTATAAATTTATAGGCTACAACATAATTATTGTTTTAGCATCGGTTTTTTTCGTTCAGGGTCTAACCATATTGTCTTTTTATTTTAAAAAGAATAATTTAAATAAAATTTTGAGATTTTTTGCTTATGCGCTTATATTTTTATTTAGCAATCCTTTTTTAATATTTATTGTAATGCTTGGAATATTTGATGAATGGTTTGATTTCAGAAAAGTTAATAGCGTAAAGATAAAATAAACTAAAAAATATAATTGCAGGAGGAAAAAGCTGTGAAAATAATTCTTAAAGAAAATGTGGAAAATCTTGGCAATATGGGGGATACGGTCATTGTGGCAGACGGTTACGGAAGGAATTACCTTTTGCCTAAAAATATTGCCATACCTGCTTCAAAAACAAATATTAAATTAGTAGAACATGAAAAAAAATTAATTGAAAAAAGAAAACAAAAATTAATTGACGGTTTTGATGAACTTAAGAAAAAATTGGAAGAATTGTCTATTTCTATTCCGGTTAAAGTTGGAGAATACGAAAAAATGTTTGGTTCTATAACTTCAATGGATATTGCCGAAAAGATGAAGGAGCTTAATTTTAACATTGACAGAAAGATGATTATGCTTGCCGATCCTATTAAAGATATAGGAATGCATACCGTAAAAATTAAACTTCATTCGGATGTAATTGCCGAACTCCATATTAATGTTATTCCTGAAGTTTAATTTTATTTATTTAGTTTATTTAATAGATTTTAATTTAATTTAATAAATGAGAAAAAAAGCCTCAATTGACTATAATAATATGGGAGTATCAGGTAATTCAGATTCTATCGGATTACTCTTGCCCCCAAGGTCAATAGATGCCGAACGTGCTTTAATATCTTCAATAATAATTGACAATTCACAGGTAAACTCTGCTATTCAATTAGTCGCCCCTGAAGATTTTTACGATATTGTAAATTATAAAGCCTTTAAAGCAATTACGCTATTAACAGAAAAAGGCGAACCTATTGACATTGTAACACTTAATAATATTTTGTCGGGGGGCTTGTTAAACGTAAACGAATTTCAGCGAAGTTCGTCTTTAAATAAAAATCAAAAGAATAAACTAAGCTTTAATAATTTACAGCCCGATGCGATTGATATGCAATCTCAAGATTTATCATCTTTTGATTGGACTGAATATTTGACAAGTCTTATGGAATTGCCTGCCGGTTTGTTAAATGTTGACCAGTATGCTAAAATTGTTAAAGAAAAATCAATACTTAGACGCTTAATAAACGCTGCGCATAAAATTCAGAGAAAATGTTATGAACAAAAAGATTTATTAGAAGACGTTCTTGATTTTACCGAGAAAACAGTATTTGACGTTACCGAAAAAAATACGACAAAATCATATTATGAGATGTATCCGCTAGTTCTTGATTATTTTAAGAAGTTAACTTCAAAAACTGACGATAAAGATATAAGCGGCGTCCATAGCGGTTTTAGGGAATTAGATATAATGACGAACGGTTTTCAGCCCTCCGATTTTATTATAATTGCAGGAAGACCTTCTATGGGCAAAACTGCTTTTGCTTTATCTATTGCAAAGAATGTGTCGGCAGGATTTAAAATTCCCATGGCTTTTTTTTCTCTTGAAATGTCAAAAGAACAGTTGGTGACAAGACTTATTTCTCAAGTTTCCAGAATAGACTCTTCGCAGCTCAGGCGCGGAAAGCTTCATAATCCTGATATTGAAAGTCTTCAGCGCGCCATGACCGTTCTTGAAGATGTTCCTATTTATATTGACGATAGCGCCGGTATTTCCGTTATGGAATTAAGGGCTAAAACCCGACGGTTAAAAATGGAAAAAAATATAGGTCTTGTTGTAGTAGACTATCTCCAGCTTATGAAAGCCCCTTCTAATATTGAATCAAGGGAGCAGGCGATTGCAGATATTTCCCGTTCTATTAAAGCTCTTGCGAAAGAACTCAAAATACCTATAATTGCGCTATCTCAATTAAACCGATTAGTTGAATCCCGTTCTGACAGAAGACCTCAGCTTGCCGATTTAAGAGAATCAGGAGCGATAGAACAGGATGCAGATGTTATATTGTTTATTTATCGCGAAGATGTATATAAAAAAGATACCGATAAAAAAGGTGTTGCCGAAATAATAATAGGAAAACAAAGAAACGGTCCTACCGGAATAGTAAATTTAACCTATGTTGACAGAATTACCTCTTTTGAAAATCCCTCTAATGAGAATTCGGAAAATTTTTAAAATTTATCTAACCCAACTTCACCATAATTACCAGCAACATATTTATGTTACTATATTTATGGGGCAACAAAAATATCTATGTGGACTACAAAATAAAAAATAAAATGTAATAATATCAATGGGTTATAATTTTAGAATAATAAAAGTGGTGAAGTTGGGTTAAGAAATAAACATATCAGCCCTAATTTAAATAAATAAATTTTAGTTAAAAGATATTTATTAATAAATTATAGTTTTTATAATGTCGTTTTAAAACTGTCATAAAAAATAGATTTACTGCCAATTGTAAAGCCAATTAATAATAATTTTTATTTACTCAATATGTTTAAAATATTGTTGGTAATTATAACTATTTGAATTAATTAAAAAATATAATAATGTTATATTTTAAAAATTATTTTATTGACTTTCCATAAAAAAAAGGATATATTAAACACAAATCTGATAATTAATTATATATTAAAATTTTTTAACCCAACTTCACCATAATTATCAGCAACATATTGATATTACTATATTTATGGGACAACAAAAATGTCTATGGGGACTACAAAATAAAAAATAAAATTTAATAATATCAACGGGTTATAATTTTAGAATAATAAAAGTG
>DAHXMB010000033.1:0-5786 GCA_027365695.1 Candidatus Acididesulfobacter sp.
ATAAATTAAATTTTTCTAAAATACCTATCGTTGCAATTTTATCTAAATTTTTTAAGGCAATTTGAAGAGTTCTTTCAGGATTTTGATATAACTTATCATTGCCGTCAACATTGCAATTTTCTTTGATAAAAAAGCCTGTTAAACATCTTGTTATGGTATTGTCGATTGTATTTATTACATATGAATTCTTGTTTTTTAAAAAACTTATGAAATCATGAGTATTGACAATATTAAGAACAATTGAATCCTGCCTTTCTTTCGGCAAAGAAGAGACATAAGATAATTTAAAGGATTTAAAATAATAATATGAGTCTAATATTCGTGATTTAGGTTCTCTGAAAAAAGTAATAATAAGATTATTATCGCCGGGAATTTTTTCGCATGCGTTTATATCAATATGTGCACCTGTAATAAATTTTATATTACTAAAAAGTGATTTATTTTCATCAATCCATTTTTCGTTATCAAATAAAAATCCGTTAACATTGAATTTAAGCAAATTATTCTCCCCTAAAGCGTATTCAAAATATTTCATAACGGAATTTCCTGCGCATTTAGGTATATGCAAATAAATAATTTTTTGAGTATCTTTTGATTTTTCTATAAAATTTTTAATTGAAATATCGTTAAATAAAATGTATCTTAACATAACAATATCACGGTCAGATACAAGCGATTCGCATGTTCTAATTTTTTTTATTTCATCTGTTTGTTCTATATCTAATAGATTATCGGTTAATAATTTATAAAGTTTATTAAGCATTGAGTCAAAATATAAATCGGGACATAAACCTAAATTTTTTATTTCATCTGAATTTGCTACGGCGTTAAAAAATTGTTTTAACGTAATTTTTGAATCTATAATTTGTTCAAGCCAGTATGACACTTCTTTTCCTGAAGGTATTCTCTTTAAAAATTCTTCATATGCCGATATAATAATATTCTTTATGTTTATGTTTATGTTTATGTTTGTTTCTGTTTCTGTTTCTGTTTCTGTATTTTTATTTAACTTGTTTTGTTTTTCAAGCATATTTTTATATTATTTAAATTTAAATTATTTGTTTTTATATTTTATATTATTTATATTTTTAAAACATTATGATTATAGATATTATAATCATAAAAATATATATCTTTAAAAAAAATTGCAATTTATTTAATAGCATAATCATTCTTAATTTATTGGAGCATAATCATATTACCGGAACAATTAATATAATAAAAAATATTATAGCATAAAAAAATTCTTAAGAAATTTTTTTTAAATTAACTTTATTTATTCCAGTCAATTAGGGGGGGGCTAATACAATATTGCGTACATTAGATAGTAGATAGAATAATAGCAGATAGGATAGTAGATGATATATAATAAAGTAAAATTAGTTATAGTATTTATAACACAAATAGCATATATTGTTTCCTATGAGGGCTCATGCTATTTTATTGCTTAAATCACGTATTAATAATAATTAAATTGAGATTTGTGCAATTTTTTTAAAAAGAATAATAATGATAATAAAAAATATATTATATTACCTTAAATTGCCTATAGAAAATAAATTTTCTATAGGCAATTTAAGGACTGATATAATTTTTTCTTTCAGATTGAAAATATAATTTAATTTTGCTATATTAAATATAATAAAAATCATAAAAATTAATGATTATATTTTACGAGTATTAAAACTATATAATTGGAGTCGCAATGATAGATAATAATATTCCGAGTGTTTCTGTTGAAGAAATAATGCAAAAGATAAAAGATGAAGTTGTCAAACGCAAAACGGATGACATAAATATAAATAATGATATAAATAATAATGATAATATTGATAACCATATTGTGCAGACTATGATGGCGAGTAATAAAATTAATTTTCCCAAACAGAGAATTGACCTGCTTATAAACGAAGTTAGGTTAAAATCACAGATTAGAACAAAAATACCCAACGCTTTAAACAGGTTTCCCGTTAATAAAAGTAAACTATTGCAGAGGATTATATTAAAATTTTACGAGCTTTTATTCCGAGAGCAGCGCGCCGTTAACAATGAAATGCTTGACATTTTTCAGGAATTATCCGCCGTTCAGTCAAAAACAATCGAAGAAGTCAATATATTTCAGACAAAGCTTAATGAGATTGACTGGAGAGTGGGCAAATTATCCGCAGCTCAGTCAAAAACATTAGAAGAAATAAATACAAAGTTTAACGAATTATCCGCCGTTCAGTCAAAAACAATCGAAGAAGTCAATATATTTCAGACAAAGCTTAATGAGATTGACGGCAGTATCAATAAAACAAATAAGGATATTTTCAGGCAAATAAAAGACCATAAGTTAAACATTATAGATATGCAAAGAAGACTGATGCTGATATTAGAGGAAGCGCGAAAGAGGCTTCCAGAATCGGAGTCGCTTTCTACACGGCAGATAGAAAATATATTAAAAGAAGAAGACCATATTTTTGATGCTATGTATGCAACCTTTGAAGATAAGTTCAGAGGAACAAGGCAGGATATCAAAAACAGGCAAAAAGTATATCTGCCGTTTGTTCAAGAAGCCGTTGATAAAATTGATAAAACTGCCGGCGCGCCAATAATAGATGTCGGATGCGGCAGGGGCGAATGGATAGAGCTTTTGAAAGAAAACAATTTTACGGCTAAAGGAATAGATTTAAATAAAATTATGATTAACACATGTCAGGAACTAAATCTTTCCGTTGTTGAAGCGGATGCCATAGATTATTTAAGGTCGCTTCCCGTCAACTCGCTATGTGCGGTAACCGGTTTTCATATAATAGAGCATCTGCCTTTTAAAACGCTCATTGCGCTGTTTGACGAGTCTTTCCGCGCTCTCAAGCCCGGCGGCGTTGTGATTTTTGAGACACCCAACCCAGAGAATTTAATTGTCGGGGCTTGCACTTTTTACACCGACCCTTCGCATATAAAACCTTTAGTTCCTATGACTATGCAGTTTATAGCGGAAGACAGGGGGTTTTATAAAGTTGAAATTAAAAGGCTGCATAAATACTCCGATTATTATAATGTTTCTGAAGAAAATAAATTTATAACCGAAAACTTTTATAATGAAATGGATTATGCGGTGATAGGATTTAAATTATAGTTATTTTATAATCATTTGCAAATATCGCAGATATAAGCAGTGTAGAGTGTAGTTCAATTATAATTCTTTGTAATGCTAATTTAACTAACGCATCTTCATCTTTGATGCACAGTATATTTCCAATTATAATTTTTTGCTGCCATTAAATCGAAGTTAAACTTAAAAATTAAAGACTATATCATAAATTACTATGACCATGCATGAATATATAACAAATAACAAGTTAAAACATTGGAATAATGTAAAACCAGACGATAAAATATTGTCAGAATTGATTTATTCCAATAGTATGAACCTATTGTTTGTTGGCAGAATCAATCTAAATAATGGGCATAAAATGATGTTTGAAATCATAAAAGACTACATTGAGCATTATGATGATAAAATAAAGTTATATCTGTTAATAAAAAATAATTATAATGGTAGAGATGGATTAATTAAATATAATAATGAATTAAATTACTTGATTAATAAATATAGACTTCAGGAAAATGTAGAATTTATCGGTGAAGTAAATGATAATGAATTAATATCGTATTATCTTGGATGCGATTTTTTTCTTTGCGTCAGTGGTAATGAAGGTTTTTTTATGCCTATCGTAGAAGCTCAATATTTGCGTTTGCCTGTTTTAGCAAAAAAAACTTCTGCTATCGTTGAAACAATAGGTAATAATCAACTTTTATTTGATGACGATATCAGGTATTATTCATCGGCGATTAAGATAATATCCGAAAATGAAAACTATAAAGATTACTTAGTAGAAAATGGCTATACAAACTGCGTTTCAAGGTTTGATGATGATATAATAGCTGAAAATATTTAAGAAACGATTAAGCGATTATTTACCGATTGAATTGTAAAAACAATAATAGTCAAAGAATAGCCAAAAAGGAAAATTATTTTGAAAATAGCAATTGCCACGGTTCAGGTACCGTTTATAAAAGGCGGAGCGGAAATACTTGCAGAATTATTAAAGGATGAATTGGTTAAAAGGGGGTATCAAGCGGAAATAGTTGCAATTCCGTTTAAATGGTATCCGCAGGAAACATTGTTTGACTCTATGATTATGGGGCGGATGATAGATTTAACCGAAACCGCCGGCGAAAAAATAGATTTGGTTATCGCTTTAAAATTTCCCGCATATTTTTTAAAACATCCTAACAAAGCAATATGGCTATTACATCAGCATAGAGCGGCATACGATTTATGGGGAACGGAATATGGAGATTTGCATAATTTGCCTGACGGCGAATTTATAAGAAACACTATCATTTTAAATGATAATCGGTATATAAAAGAGGCAAGAAATATTTTTACAATTTCAAAAAATGTTTCAGACAGGCTAAAAAAATTTAACAATATTGACTCTGGTTGTCTTTATCACCCCCCAAAAAATTATGAAAAATTAAACTGCAAAGATTACGGGAATTTTGTTTTTTATCCCAGCAGAATTAATCCTATGAAAAGGCAAAGGCTTCTTATTGAAGCGGCAAAATATTTAAAAAGTAATGCGCAGGTTTTTATAGCAGGCGCAGGTAGTCAGTCCGAAATTAATTATTTACAGTCATTAATTGGTAATTATGGATTAATAAATAAAGTTAAGCTGTTAGGGTTTATAAGCGAAGATGAAAAAATAGACTATTATGCCAGATGCTTATGTGTTTATTTTGGGGCTTACGATGAAGATTACGGATATGTTACGCTGGAATCTTTTTTTTCTAAAAAAGCATGTATAATCCATAAGGACGCAGGCGGTCCGTTGGAATTTGTAAAAGATGGTGAAAATGGGTATATTATAGATAATAATCCAAAAACTTTAGCTGAAAAGATTGATTTTTTATATGAAAACAAATCATTAGCAAAAAAACTTGGAGAAAGCGGCTATTATTTGATGAAAGAAATGAATTTAGATTGGGAATATGTTATAAAAAAGCTCTTGGGTGAAATAAAATGACAAAGCCGAGACTGCTTTATGTGTCCCCTTTTACCCCTATGAAAAGCGGTATTTCCGATTATTCGCAAATATTGGTTTATGGGCTGGCTAAATATTTTAATATAACTATTTTAATAGATAATTATAAACTAAGCGATAAAAGACTGTATAAAGATTTTGATGTGAAGATTTACGGCAGGGGTAAAATAAATTTTAATAATTATGAATATAAAATTTATAATATAGGAAATAATTATCAATTTCATTCTTATATCTATAAGATTGCATTAGAAAATCCGGGAATGATAATCTTGCATGATTATATACTGTATCATTTTTTTTTAGGATATTATCACGGTAAAGAAAATTTTTTTTCAAATATTTATGAAAATAATGGAAGTATTGGAATATACTATATAAAAAATGCGATAAAGAAAAAAAAGGATTTATCGGATATTCATTTGGCGGCTAAATTACCTTGCAACAAAGAAATCTTGTTAAAATCAAAAAAAATAATGGTTCACTCTTTGTATAATTTTAATAAAATAAAGGATATTGTGCAAAATAATATAGCCTGTAATTCAAATAAAGTAAATTAAAGGCTAAATCGCAGTGGATTATAAAACTGTTAAATTCATCAAGGTTTACGTAGCCCGTCTTTATTATATCGTCTCCAATAAAACTATCCGTATAATTGCCTTCGCCGACCATCACATAAACAAGATTATTTTC
>DAHXMB010000050.1:0-10216 GCA_027365695.1 Candidatus Acididesulfobacter sp.
CACTTTTATTATTCTAAAATTATAACCCGTTGATATTATTAAATTTTATTTTTTATTTTGTAGTCCCCATAGACATTTTTGTTGTCCCATAAATATAGTAATATCAATATGTTGCTGATAATTATGGTGAAGTTGGGTTAATCAAACTTTAAAACTTTAATAAAACTCAGTCAGAAGTAAGGAGATAAATAAATCGGATAGGTTAAAAGAAAGAAAGGAAATAAAGAACAAGGATAAGAAAAAGCCGCTTAAAAAATATAAGCGGCTTTTATGATTATTTAAAAATATGATTATTTTACAATTATAATATAAATTATAATATAAATTTAAATATGGATAATATGATTAGCACTTATAGTTGCGCCGGATAAATTAATTAAACCGGTTAGCTTCACAACCTGGTCAGTATAAACATTTGTTCCTGCTGTAACTTCATTATTATAATCATTAACTATATAAGTGTTTGTGCCATACTGGAATGATGCAGCAGCATCGGTAGTGCCAACTACCGTAAGCGCATCCGTAGATTGAAGAGCGGTAATGACTGAAGATATAGCAGCGCTGAGGCTTACCGCACTTGATTCATTAAGGATAGCAAAACTGCCGATAGTAGTAGGCGACGTCGCATTATTGGCAGAAAATCCGATTGCATCGCTTGAATTAAAAACACCGCCCGTAGTATTATCAATAGTCGTAAGAACAGCAAGAGGCAAAGTAGAAGAGGCGGTAAGACCCGTGCCGCTGTAAACTGCGCCGGCCGTGATAATATCTATAGCCGTAGAAGCGGAGCTTGTAACGGTAATCGTATCGCCGCCGTTTCCTGCCGTACTGGAGCTTATACCTGTAACGGTGTCCGCGCCGGAACCTAAAGTGATGGTATCGCTTCCGCTGCCTGAGTGTGAGAATATATCCGTAGTACCGGAGCCAAAAATAATAGTATCGTTGCCGCTGCCGACCTGTGAGAATGTACTGCTGCCGACACCGGAGCCGAAAGTTACGCTATCGCTGCCGTTGCCGTTCTGAGCAAAGGTATCCGAAATACCAGTGCCGGGAGTACCTAAAGTAATAGTATCGTTGCCGCTGCCATACTGTGCGATAGTATCGGTGCCCGTCGTATTTGTCAAATTTATAGTATTATTAAGTGAAATAGCCGTAGTCGGCTGATACAAAGGATTATCAAAATAATTAAAAGTTAAAGCTCCCGTAAATTGATGAGCAGAAGTTCCGGCATTCACCGTAAATCCTGTCTGAGCAGCAGCGCCGGTAAGCTGAGTGCTGGAAGGGCTGGCATTAAACAGATTATTTATAGTTAAGTTTTCACTTCCGGAAATATTGAGCATAGCTCCGTTTACCAAATAAAATCCGCCGTCTAAATTAGTATTGGCAGCAGTAAGAGAGCTTGCGCTTGTTATTGCTGTAGTGCCGATAGTATTAGTTGCAGTTCCTGTCGAAGCAAGGTTTATAGTAGAAGCTGATTCATAAGTAAAACCTGCACTGACAACACTATTCCATGTTAAAGAAGGCATTGCCATATTAGTGATAGCATTGCCGCCAAGCATAGCCAAATTTAACGTTGAGACGTCTAAACATACGGAAAGCTCGTCAGAAACTGTCGTTCCTGCCGCAAGATTCACATTTTCAGTTGTTGAAACGGAAGAAACGATGTTTAAATAGGTTGTACTAGCATTAATATTAAAAATATCATTATTGGCTACATTGGTAAATGTAAAAACCGAATTTCCAGTACCATTAAAATCAAAGGTGGTAAAATCGCCCATGCCGATGCCTGCGCTTCCCACATTCAAAGAAGCTCCTCCGGTAAATGCCGTACCGGCAACAGCTCCTGCGGAAGAAGTCGTAGCAGAACTTGCAGTGAAATCAAGCGTTTGAAAATTTGAAGCATGGTCTAAATATTGCGGTAAACTTGTATTATAATTATTTGCTACCGCTGCATAATTAACATCAATAGCATTAGTGCCGCTCGCATTGCCGGTCATTGAATAAACAACTCCCGATGCGGCAGCTCTGCCAAGTATCAGGTTCTCAGTTCCTGTGCCGCCGGTGAAGTCAAAAGTACCTGCAGTCAAAGAAGTGCTTCCGCCGGGAACAGCAAGTGTTAAATCTCCTGTGAAACCGGAGGCATTAACGCTGAAACCTACCGAATTTGTACCTGAATCGGTTAATCCGCCGATGTTTAAAAATCCGGAACCCGATATGTTTACGGAAGAGTTATCCGCTAAACTTATGGATGAAATTATATTGAATGAAGTACTTACGCCGCCGGTATTATCAATAGTAATATCCGTCGGACTATCTGCCGAAGTTGTAGAATTATATAAATCAAGCGTGCTTAAAGTAACGCCGGCCGTGCTTGTTCCCGTCATATCAACGGTAGTTGCGTTAGCAACACCGGGAGCAGGGGCAGCATCGCTTATGGTCAACGAAGCCGTATTAGCTTGAACATTAAAAGTATCGGCGTTGGCTGCATTGGTAAATGTGTAATCTTGTACTGCGGTAGTACCGGAAGCAGTGAAAGTATTATCAAGTTTAAATGTATTGAAATCAGAGTTAACTTTGCTTAAATCTAACGTAGTTGTAAAAGTTCCGGAAGCAGAAGCAGTATTGTCATAGTTAAAATCAAGCGTTGAGAAATTTGTGGTCCCGCTGCCTAAATAACCTGCAAGATTGGTACCGGTCGCATTATAACCTACGTCAATCGCATTTCCGCTGTTTAAACCGCCCGTAAGGGTGTAGGCAACAGCAGCAGAAGTGCCGGCACCTATCGGCGAAGCCAAAACAGTCAATGTATCTACTCCCGAACCTGCAGCAGAATCACCTGTAAATGCAAAAGTTGTTGGAGTTAACGCTGTAGGCAATGTAAAATTTAACGTGCCGGCATCAGCGCTTATGGTTGAAGTTCCGTTTGCGTTCACATTATCTAAAGTAAGGCTCGAATCAACAATGGTGAGCGTGTTGCCGCTAACGCCGCTAAGATTTACGGTTGTCAAAGGAGCAGCTGGGGTTAAAGTAGTACTTGCGCCTGAAACACTGGTAAGATTAATATCATTAGTTCCGATAGAAGTTAAATTAAGAGTTGACATGGTCGAACCGTTTATAATAATACTTTGAGCTTCTGTAATTGATGCGCCGTTATTTGTTTGTGTTAAGGTCTTTGAACCAACTGCTGTAATATTATCTAATGTAACATTTGCGCTTGTTCCCGTTGAATTTATTATTGCGCCGTAAGTCGTATTTTCATACGTAAAGTTTTGAGTTGGATTTATTGTGTACCAATCTGTTAATCCATATGTTGAATTAGTATTGCCAAAGGCATCATTAACTGCATTATCAATAGTAATATTCGGAACTGAACCCGCTGCGCCCGTGCTTACACCTAAAGCCATTGAATTATTATCTATATATATTGTGTTAATGCCCGTCATAACGGAAGGAAGATGCGTAGTATAATTTACACCTGCACCGGATGTAGTACCAGAAACCTTAGTCATCGTTGTCGGATAAGCATAAATATCAAGCGTGCCGACATTTCCGTTTGCGTTCAGAGTATCAGAAAACGGCGGGACTGTAGAAATTAAATTAGAAGAAGGAGATGGAGTATTGTAATCATTTACCACAAATGTTACCGGTCCTCCTCCCGATGCTGCCGTATAACTTGTTTGACCGGGTGTAATGTTAATTGTTTGCGACGGCATAACAGAAGCTGCGGTAACGCTATTAAGCGAAGCGGTCGCAGTTGAGTATAAAACTGCACTATTTGACGGCGTTGCCGTTGGATTTGTCTGAGTAAAGGCAGTCGCCGAAAATATTTTATCGTTCATAGCAGTTTGGACATAATAATTCGGGGCACCGGGTGAAATATTTTCAACTACCGAGTAAATATCGTTTATTATCGTCCCTAAATTACTACCGTTAAATAGGCCTGCCCAGTATTTCACTCCGCTATCGGCAGTAGTAACCGTCATACCAAGCATATCAGAGTAAATGTTAACTAATTCGCCTGCTATATTGGAACTTGTAATAGCTGCGCCATTGTATGTTGCATAGCTTGCAATACTATTTAATGTCGCCGTTAATCCAGGTCCTGCTGTATTTGTTGCCTGACCGTTCCAGTAGTTCTCACCGCTCCCGTCTGCAGGTCTATCAAACAACCCGATATATGTTGCTTGAAGTTCGCTATAATAATTTGTTGACATTGTTTCCTCCTTAAAACTTAAAATAAAAAAGGTTTAATTTTAAATTTAAAAATTCCATATATACTTTAATTGGCTTAATTTCTTATATTTATATAATGTCTTTATATACAATATCTCACTGTTACTGCGTAAAAACTACCTCTTAAATGCTTTATATTAAATTTTAATTATAAATCAATCGTATTGCATAATCTATTCAACAAATGCCTTTTTATCATAAATATAATCAGTTGTCAACAATAAAAATAAACTTTTTTAAAAAACTATTATTTATTTTAATATTTGATATTTAATAAGCCGTTATACCATATAAAATATTATATATTATATATTATATTTTATATATACTTGCTTAATCAATTATTAAATAAATAAAATAAATTACTCTAATTCTTTCTTTAAAAACTCATTCAACTCCGCATCTATAATTTCTTTAAATTTTGTTTTAATATCATTTATTGTTACGGATGCAGGCTTATTTGAACTCGAAAACGCAGGTTTGTTGTTTAATTCAACTCTGACAATATAACCGCTTAAGCGTTCGTTTAAAGGTTCAGCTACAGTTTCATAAGCTCCAATATCATAACTTATGAATAAGTTATTTTGCGTTTTAAAGAAAGCTGAAGATGTTTTATTTAGATTACAACTTTTATGTATGCGGAAAATTAATCTGACGCCTTTTTCAAAATTACTATTCAAATCATCATCGTTATTATTATAATTTAAATCTTAATCAAACTTTAAAACTTTAATAAAACTCAGTCAGAAGTAAGGAGATAAATAAATCGGATACCGATACCTTATATACCTTATAGATAGGTTAAATAAATTAATTATTATCTTTGTGATGCATCTAAAATTGTAACACCCACGATATCTTCACCTATATAGCGGAGCAAAATCCCGTCTTCTAACATTTCAGAATTTGTAGCTTGTTGCGGTTTTTTAAAGCTTATATATAAAACATCAGCATCATTATCATAATCTATCCACATTCTTTTCTTCGGAAAATTTAAAAGATGCGGCGCAATTTTAGAAATGTCGTTTATTATTTGAGAATTAACGGTTATTTTTTCCATAAAATTTCCTCTTTTTCCAACTTAAATTTGCTTGTGAAATAGGCAGTAATAACAAAGCCATCATTTTCACCTATTTCTTTATAAACAACAGCTAAATATTTTTTATTTGACGATTGCTGCTTTAATGCAATTAATGCATCTTTATATCCTTTGATTATAAAATCGGGGTTTTCTATCGTATCCAAAACATCATCATAATAACTTGCAACGTCATCGTGGTTTTCTATAATATGAAACCAGCGTTCATCGGTCATTCTGATATAAATATCATTTTTTGATTTTATAACATCTACCATTGCATTATTACATTAACATATTAATTTATATAAAAAATATAAAATTATACAATAATTAATATTTTATATTTTATCACAGATATAAAATTAATTTAATAAAATTCTAAAAATAAAAAATATATGGTTTACATTATAAGCATATTATGGGATAAGAGGGCAAATGCAGGCGGATTATTATAATTTAAATATTAATCAAACTTTAACTTTAATAAAACTCAATCAGGAATAGAATAGAATAGAATAGAATAGAATAGAATAAGGGAATAAATAAATCTGTCCCCTTTTTTTCCTTTATACAGCTATTTTTGCAGCTGTATATTGCAAAGGAAGAAGTTTATCTAAGGCTACATGTTTTGAAGCGTCTATTATCTCTATTCCGACAATTTTCTCATTTTCCCCGATGTCGAGAATTATATCTTCGGAAACCTGCCTGTTAATAAGTTCTTGTTTTCTGTCGTCTATTCTAATATATAAAAGATCGGTTTTATCATTGTAAAAAATATTCATCTTGCATCCTCCCATTTTCCATAAAAGACATAAACGGTTACGGTAATTATTTTGTTGTTTTCAATAATAAAAAATACTTAGACTCTTTTTTGCTCATAATAATTATTAATACGTTTCTGTTTAAATTTATAAACTTTAGCTTTTCCTATACGCCAATATTTTGACTTAATTGAAGAACCTGTAAGAATTACATCTTTAATCTCAATCTCATTACTTCCTCTCTCTTGAGCCCGCTCTAAAGTGTGAGGGTTAATCTGAATCTCCATAATTTAGATGGCAATGTTTATGTTTATAAAATTAAATTGATTAATAAAAAAGTCAAGAAATTAGAAACTCATTTTTATATATATTACATATATACGTTAAGCAGTAAAAATAATATTCATTTTAACTCTATCTTACTAATAATAATTATGTGCAAATTACAAATTATATATTATTATATATTATTATATATTATATATTTATACATTAATTCAATAAAATAATCAAGATGACATAATGGCATAGTATTGGGATAAATAATATAATAAATAATAAAAACGGAAAATATAGTTTATATTCCCTATTTTTATCCATATTATGGAAAAGGAGACAGATTTATTTATTGATAACTTATTTATAGCCCCATACAATAAATAATAATAAATAAAGAGGGAATAAAATAAATCTGTCTCCTTTTTTTCTTTTTTATTCGTTAGAGGCTTTGTCTTGCACTCTTAAGTCTCTAAATCCCATATGTACAAGTATATCGTATAATCTGTCCATTCTATCTGAGAGTTTATCTATCCTGTCGCTTAAAGTTTTATTATTTTCCTTAATTTCATCCGATAGTTCAGTGAATTTTTTGTCAATCCGTTCCGATAGTTCAGTGAATTTTTTGTCTGTCCGTTCCGATAGTTCGGTGAATTTTTTGTCTGTCCTATCCGATTGTTCAGTAAATTTTTTGTCAAACCGTTCCGATAGTTCAGTAAATTTTTTGTCTGTCCGTTCCGATTGTTCGGTGAATTTTTTGTCTGTGTGAATATAAACGCCAATGACAAAGCCCAGCGTAATTAAAAGTATGCCTAAATTTATGTACTGCATAAATAATCTCCTCAAATTATCATTTATATATATTATATCATATTGTACGAATACTAACTATATTTTAATACTATACTATATTTTTAAATATACTTTTACTTATAATTTATACATTTATTTTAAAAAATAATCAAATTTACAGAATTGCATTTTTATAGGCTGATATGGCATTGATAAACAGGCAAATGCAGTCGGGAGAAGGAGAATAAATAAATCGGATAGGTTAAAATTCCTCTTTTTCCTATCCTTAGGTTATTTGCTTTGAGCAAATTGATGCAGTACTGACGACATAAGCGTTTGGTAGGGTATTCCTGTTTCTAAACTTTTCCGTTTTATCTTTAAAATATCCTGTTTAGAGATTCTAACGATTACACTTGCTTTCTTTTGTACGAAATCGGCAGCTAATTGTTTAAATTTAGCTTTTTCGGCAGCAATATTTTCAACGCTTTCATACATATCGTTGTCGTAATCGTCTATTATTTCTTTTTCATAATCATCTACGTCTACGTCTATATTAGTTATATCTATCACCTTATTTTTCTTCCTCATGATTCTTATTTCCTCGTAAATATTTTTTTGTAGCTTTCCTGCTTGGAATTATAGTCTTTAAAGAGATTATAATATCTCCGTTATTTTCAACAGTATTGTTTTCTATTTCAAATGGAACTAAGTAAGCATATTCGTTAATCTCTACAACTAAAATTAGCTGGTTAGGATACTTATATTGATTTTTATGCTTGACAATATCGAGCAAATTACCTTGCTTCATAGCAAGCATTACATCCTCAAAACAAATGTCTCTATTATATTTTAATAAATTGTTTTTCTCTTCCTCCCATTTCAATTCCATAAATAGATTATATTAAAATTAATATATAATGTCAATTTCAAATGTTTGTAACAATCAGCATAATAGCATATTATGGGTTGGTATTAAAATAAATCATGAATTTTTTTGACATCAAGTTCATATATTTGCGTATTATGGGCTGGTATGGTATTGAGGAAAACAGGCAAATGCAGTCAGGTAGTTCGGTAGTGAGGAAATAAATAAATCTGTCCCTTTTTTTTATGTTATTAATTATATATTATATATTTATACATTAATTATACAAAATAATCAAATTAATGAAATAATATATTATGGAATAAGACGGAAAATGCAAGCGGGAGTAAGGGATAAATAAATCGGATAGGTTAAACATTCAAAACATTCACGCAACCACTAATTCAACTTGTACAGCTGGTAACAGTGCGTCTATACCAACGGTTTTGCTAACGTATAATTTTTCAATGCCGATTGTTTGCCTATATTTATTTTTTTTAAATATAATACCTTCGCCGGCTTCCTCCGACATTACTTCGTCTTTAGGGTTTCCAAACCATATATCCATAGTATCTGAATCTTTATGATAGTAAACTTTTACTTTTTCCACGTTAAATCTACTTCTTTTATTTTATCTGTTATATATGCCGTTATTAAAAAACCGTGCGAATTTATATGTTTTGCAACAACGCAATATAATTTATCTAATTTTTTATAATAAAGAAAAATTTCTTTATCTATTTTACTCTGTCTAATTTCATCTGGATTTTTTAACGTATTTTTGACTGCAGCCTCTTTATTTTTCATTATTGGATGTTTTATATCAATGAGATATCGCCAGTAATTTGTTGTGGTTCTAACTACAACGTCTAAAGGAGTTTTTATTTTAAAAAATATTTCATCAGGGTTTATTTGGTTATTATTCATCTTAATTAATCATAATTATACATTAATTCAATGAAATAATCAAGATGACATGATGGTATATTATGAGAGAAACAGGCAAATGCTGGCGGGAGCAAGGGAATAAATAAATCTGTCCCCTTTTTCGGGTCCCCTTTTTCGCTTTTGACATGGCATAGGGAAAAACAGGAAAATGCAGGCGAGAGCAAGTAATAAAATAAATCTTTCCCCTTTTTTCTTCGTCATATTTTCTTTGGAATAAACCTTCAAATGTAAGTGGGAGTGACGGAATAAATAAATCGGATACGGATATGTTAAATTATGATACTATATTTTTAAATATACTTTTACTTATAATTTATACATTTATTTTAAAAAAAATCAAGTTTACAGAATTGCATTTTTATAGGCTGATATGGCATTGGAGAAACAGGCAAATGCTGGCGGGAGAAAGAGAATAAATAAATCGGATACTTTTAAAAAGACGGATACCTTAAAAATGGATAGCTTTTATTATGCACTTTTTTCTAATTGAATAT
Source organism: Candidatus Acididesulfobacter sp. (assembly GCA_027365695.1). Taxonomy (GTDB): domain Bacteria; phylum SZUA-79; class SZUA-79; order Acidulodesulfobacterales; family Acidulodesulfobacteraceae; genus Acididesulfobacter. Next base: position 9,451 of record DAHXMB010000050.1, read on the forward strand.
TCCCTAAATTAAAAATGATAGAATTCAGATTGACTTTTTGTCTTGCATGCTCAATTTCAAAACCGACAGGCTGATTGTTTTCGTCTATATCCATAACTATATCTTTACTGATTTCTTCAGATTCTATGCTGGGCTTATCGGATAAAGTTATATAAAGCGTGTCCGTATCATTATAATAATCTATCTTCATTATTTATCCCCTTTAAAATTTCTGTCTAAAAAAGCGTTATGAATGATTTCGTCATCTTCCAAAAACACAACCCTTAAATATTTGTTAAATTCGTTAATGTATATCCAGTATCTTATTCTTCCGTCGTCTTGGACTTCCTTTTTTAAATAACTTTGTTTGATGTCGGTGAGCCATTCTAATTTTACATATGGTCTTTTAATTAACACTTTATCGGTAAAATATTTTGATAATTTTAGGTTATAACTCATGTTATAAATTTTACCTATTTTATTATTTATTTCTCATGAATATATCAATTTAATTAATTTTATCAAAATAATCTTTTTATATTTTAAATTTTATTATATAAAACGGTTAAAGTCAATTTTAAAAAATAATCGGGTTGACATATTGGCATATTATGGGATAAACAGGCAAACGCAGGCGGGAGTAATGGAATAAATAAATCGGATACCTCCTACGTCATTTTATGATATATTTATTAATAACTCATATATTTAATATGGCCTTAGGGGGTCAGGGGGGCTTGCCCCCCTGACTTATCCAACGCTATTTTAAACAATAATATTAATTAAT
>DAHXMB010000064.1:0-3837 GCA_027365695.1 Candidatus Acididesulfobacter sp.
TTGCTCTAATCTCCGCACCTATTCTGCCTATTTCTAAATCTATACTAATAACATTTAGAAAAGTTTTAAAAAGATAATTATATTTACTCTCTAAATCTATATCCTGTTTTTTAATAACAGGTATAAGAACTTCCATATAAGAAATGGAAGATGTAAAAAGTTCTATTTCTCCACTTTCTGCTCTTTCAAAATACGGGATTACTTTTTCAAAAAAAAGATTATTCTTTTCAAGAAAATATATAATAATATTTGTATCGAGAAAAATCCTCAACTCCATTCCTCCCTTATTTTTTTTATATATTCCTTGTCGTATAATCCTTTTCCTAAACCTGCTAAATCACGTATTTTATCAGGTTTAGGGGTCATAATTATAGTATTGTTTATAACATCTATAAACAGTTTATCCCCTTCTTTAATCTTAACCTTATCTCTAATGCGTTTTGAAATAACTATTTGATATTTCCTACCAATATTTACAAAATCATTCATAATATAAAACCTCCTACTTTAGAAGTATATATGAAATAACAGGTCTTGTCAATGATACCCAAATTCGTGAACCTGCAACGAATAGAAAATTGGATAACCGCCGTAGCTATTTTATTTTCCATTGCGGCATCCTATTTGAATTCGGCTCATCGAAGCCATACTTGCCTGCGTTTCCGCAGGAATGGACGTAACCATGCTGCCGCTCTCAGTCGTAAAAGAAAAGGGATATAAAAACTTAAAAATAATACCGCTTTCAGACGGCAGAGGTAAAATGACAACGGTATTTATAAAAAGAAAGGATACCCTTATGACAAAAGCCTTATCCAATTTTTTAAAACTAGCGGAAGAACTTAAATAAATAATTATATTCGTTAGCTGAAAAACTCTGTAAAGCATATTTTTACTATCTTTTGCGATGACAAATGCAAGCTGATATTATCGTTTGGCTGCATATTGCATAGAAATTGCCCCATTTCAGGAGAGACGGAAAGATCAAGTTCTTCGCTCTGAATTTTTATTCTGTATTCTTCAAGCAGTTTACCTTTTTCAATTGCGTTGTATGTATTATATTTAGCTAACAATTGTTGAAATTCTTCGTCTGTTCCGTTAAATTGACTTCTTGCCTGAAATATTAACTGCTTTTCATTCTCTAAATGAAGATTGTCTAAGAGCGATTTAAGTTTGGCGTTTTTTGAAAATAAATTCATAATTTTACTATCCTATATTTATATCATTAAATTTAGATTTAATTTATAAAAAATTAATTGCTCAAAACATTATAAATTCTTACGGATAAGCGGTTGTAAATTTCCCCGCCATGATTTTACAATAAAAAAATTGTTTTATTTCAATGCCGATGTAACCGCAAAATTAAAAAGCCTGTAATGACAGCCGATTTTTATAAATCCTGCATCTTTTAGCCATGCAAAATGGTCGCTTAGAGTAACAGGACGGTCTTTTTCCTTGTGTTTTGAATACCATAATTCAGGGTTTTCGCCGTTTAATTTGATAAATCTTTTCCAGATTTCGTATTGTTGGGTTCTTACGTCTTTGTCTTCATCGATTATAATATCGCGGGATATAAATACCCCTCCGGCGTTTAATGCGGAGTAAACTGTTTTATAGAACTCTTTTCTTTCTTTATGCGTTAGATGATGCAGAGTAAGACCTGCAAGGATAATATCGTAACTATCCCCTATAGCGTCTGTTTTAAAATCGCCTTTCTTTAATTCAAACCTGCCGGAATATTTAGAAAGTTTGTTATTATACGCCTTAAGCATTTCTTCGGTTAAATCAAATCCGACTATATGAGCCATGTGATATTTCTTAAAAATCTGTTCAGATAAAACTCCGTTGCCGCATCCCAGGTCAAGCACTCTGTACGCTTTTTCTTCTTCAGGGAGTAAATCGTATATAATTTTGTGCTGTTCTAAATACCCGGGAATAAGCCTGACCATCAATTCTTCGTAACCGCCCGCCTGTTTTCCGAAATGTTCTTTAACCTCATTTTGATTCATAATATAAAAACCTAATTTAAGATATGGATATTTTTTAAGATTTCGGTTCTATTACCGTAATTTCTTTTACTTCGTCCGTTGCTCCGGTGCATATCACAAGAGCTACGGTTTCAATATTAACTAAATTGGCATGCGGATGACCTTCCGGATTTAATACGTAATCTCCGGGAAATAATCTTTGCTCTCCGTTCCCGAAACAGTGTCCGCCTTCAAGTATATAAACATGTTCGTCGGAACGGGCAACCGCTACGGTTCTAATCATTTTGCCTTCAGGAGGAACGAATTTAATTAAATATGCCACTCCTTTCCCATTTTCAAGCCTGTTAGTTAGCTGCTTTACATAAACTATTTCTTTGCCGTCATATAATACGCTTTCGCCGTAAATAGAACTTGCGGGCATCCAGCTCATTTCGGGGGGTCTTATAAAAATGGCGTCGGTTTCCATTTATTTTCTCCTGTGAATTATTTTTGATAATTTATTTATATTTTTATTTTAATAAATTATAACAGATTTTTTCAATTATGGAAGTTAGATTTTAAAAAAGCTGTCTTGTTTTATAGGTTCATTATAAATTGCGGAAGTTCAATTTTAAAAAAGCTGTCTTAATTTATGGGTTCATTGTACCTGTATTTTTTTATAAAATTAATATTTTATTAATATTTTTTAACTTATAACAAAATTAGTTAATGCTTTATTAGTATATTTCCAATAAACATTATACTGTCAAAAATATATTGCTAACATATATTAAAAATATTAAAAAATAATTAATCAAAGACAATAAATATTATAATATATTTGCTCATCTACCAACTGAATAAGGATTTGATGCTGAATATATACAATGCGCATCACGGTAGTTTTTCTCTTCGTATTTTTCAACGCCTTTTTCTTTAAAAGACACGGTAAGTTCAAGATTTAACGCTTCGGCGACTTTTCTCAAAGTAGTCAAAGAATACTTTTTGTATTCCGGATTTTCCAGCCTTGCAATAACGGATTGGGTTGTATTTATCATCTTTGCAAGTTCTTTCTGCGTAATGCCTAATTTCTCTCTAAAATGAGTAATTTCTATGGCGATACGAGACTTTTCGAGTTCTTTATAATAATCTTTCGCTAATTCTTTATCTTTTAATTCTTCGTTTAAAAAATCTCTAAATTTTTTCATTTTGTTTAGCCTCCTTTATTTTCTAAATAATAATTCATTCTTTTTTCCGCAAGTTTTAAATCGGAAATCGGCGTTTTATCAGTCTTTTTTCTTATGGCGTGTAATAGGATAATTTTATTGTTATCGTAAATATAAAATATTCTGAATGTATTTGTTCCGCAATTTATTTTTAATTCCCATAATTCTGAATGGGTAAGTTTTTTACAATAATCGTAAGGCATTTCTAAACCTTTTTCTTCAAGTAAGTCAATAAACTTATAGATTTTAATTTTTTCTTTCTTAATAAGATTTGTCAAAAATTCTTCTACGGGAGATATACCTTTTTCTTCATAAAATTCAGCTTCAAATTTTAACATAATAATATCTCAATTTTGCTATATTGTCAAATTAAATTAAAGAATATTTTTTTATATTGATTAAATTTAATCAATATAATATTATTTTATTGTTTGCTCTGTTGTTTATTGCATAATATAATTACCCATTATTGCAAAACAAATTCCCCAATTTTGCAATGTGGTTTCCCCCATTATTGCAAAAATAATATTGTCTGTTTTTAATGGGATTTTTTATTCCGTAAGTTTATAAAATTGAATTAATTTAATTTAATGATTTTGTTAAAATTAGTCTATTTAAATAAATTAAATTAATTAAGTTAGATTGAT
>DAHXMB010000067.1:0-3673 GCA_027365695.1 Candidatus Acididesulfobacter sp.
TCCAGATTTATAATTTTTTGTATGGAGTTGATAATATTAAGAATTTCTTTATACACTTTGCTATTTTTGGAATGTTCACCGCGCATAATGTTTTTTAATAGTCATAATATCGTCAAATCCTTTTATAAACGCATCAAATACCGCAGGGTCAAAATATTTCCCCACTCCCATTTCGTTTTTCATGATATTCATACTTTCTTCCACGGAATACGCCGGTTTATAAATTCTTTTATTTGTCAGAGCATCGAACACATCGCTTATAATGCATATCCTGCCGGAAATCGGAATATCTTCTCCTTTAAGTCTGTCAGGATATCCGTATCCGTCGTATCTTTCGTGATGCGACAGAGCTATTTCCGCTCCGAATTTCATTATTTTAGAATCCGAACCGCCCAGTATTTCATATCCCTTTACGGTATGCGTTTTCATTATTTCAAACTCGCCGTCCGTTAACTTTGAAGGTTTTAATAATATATGGTCGGGAATAGATATTTTGCCTATATCGTGCATAGGCGAAGCTTCTAAAATATCCATCTGAAAATCATAGTCAAATCCTAAATGTTCCGCAATAGTCATACAGTAATGCGACATTCTTTCAATATGGGCTCCCGTATCTTCGTCGCGGAATTCCGCTATGCGCGACAGCCTTTTAATAAAATCGTCGCTAAGTTTTTCTTTTTCGCTTATTTCTTTGCTGTAATAAGCCCTTATAACTAAAGTAATATCCAGATTTATAATTTTTTGTATGGAGTTGATAATATTAAGAATTTCTTTATGCGAAAAGCCGCGTTTCGGGAGTTCGTCTTTTATAAAATAAATAACTAAAGATAAGAAATAAGAATAACTCCCCATAAAAACATTGAACGGTATATTAACGTTTAAATGCGTAAGTCCCGTGTTAAATCTGAGAGCAAGATAATTATCGTCGTATTTTTCGGGCGTCAGTTTAAATATTGCGGCTATTTTTTTCAGAGTCAGCGGTTCGCCGTCTTCATACAGTCCGTATCTGAAAATTACGACAAATCTTTCTTTTTCCTCTAAAATAGACAGCCATTTATTTAACAGCGCTAAATTTTCTTTATTGCAGATAATAGACAACGGCGAAGTTTTTATTTTAAAAAATATTTCATCAGAGTTTATTTGGTTATTATTCATCTTAATTAGTTATAATTATGCATTAATTCCATGAATTAATCAAGATGACATAATGGCATAGTATTGGGATAAATAAATCGGATATCTTAAAGTAATTCTAAATTTCTTGAAATAATCTGATGATAAGTAGTGTCGGCGCAGGTGTTATTACGAGTTCTCCTTCAATGAGCTGATAAGCGCTTCCTTCGGGAAGATTAAAGTAGTCAAGCGTGTTATATTTGTTATAATTATTAAGTTTTTCGTTTATAAGTCGCATGGCTGAATTTATAGATTATAGTTAATAGTTTTAATACCATAATAAATATAGTATAATTTATTCTTTATTATATGCCATATATTTAGATGGTGTCAAATTTTTCGTATTGCTGGAACAATTTGCAGAAAATCACCGGAGCGGAAAAATAGAGTCTTACCTCAAATCGTTAAAATAAAATCAGATACCTTTATTTGGACACCTTTACTTTCCTTTATTTTTTATTTATATAGTTAGGTATTCCGCAAAAGAAACAGATTCAGGAATATTTATTCCATCTTCAATTAATCCGTCAATGTGCATTTTAATGGCTTCAGCCATGTTTTTTTTTGTTTCCTCTTTGGTTTTTCCCGTAGAAATAACACCCGGCAGGTCAGGCGAATAACACGAATAATTGTTGTCTGCCTTTTCAATTACAATAAGTAATTTATGCATATATATTCTATTTGTCCTCCCTTAATTTTGCCTGTTTTAAAATACTGTTTAATGTCCCTGCGGCTATATCGTCATTAGGCTGTCCTGCAATAGTTACCCTGCCCGGTTTATTAGAATGTTTATATTGTCTATGGCTGCCTTTTATCGCAATAAGAACCCAGCCGTCTTTTTCTAATATTTTTATTATATCACGAATTTTCATTTTTTATATTCGTATTTTAACATCAATAATTTATAAACAAATAACATATACAAATATATTGTTATTGTTTATGTTTGTATTATATAACATTAATAAATAAAAATGAACTCTAAACTAAAAAGATATTTTAAGTTGATATAATAAGAAATTATGAGATAGATATGGGCGGGGCGAGGAGTAAAAATAAAAAAGCTGGCAAACACAGTCGCTGACCCCCTTTATTCTAAATTTGCCGTTAAAATATATATAAAAATATATATTACTTTTTATTTAAAATATTACCAAACGCAACAAGGAGTAGATAATAAAATAAATCGGATACCTTAAAAACCTTAAAAATATGATGTGGGGTGGCTTTTCCGGCTTTTATATTTTTATACCTCTTGTTTTATTATATCTTATAAGATATAATGTAAATATGGCAAATGAATATTGGCAGGTTAATTATTTCAAACACAATAATAAATCACCCATAGAAGAATGGTTAGACAATTTGCCCGTAGATACAAGAGTTAAAATATTAAAGCATATAGAACTTCTTAAAAATAACGGACTTTCCTTAAAAGAGCCTTTTGTAAAGCACATAAAAGATAAAATTTACGAACTAAGAACTAAGGATAAAGACGGCATTTACCGTATTCTTTATTTTGCCTATAAAGAAAAAACTTTTATATTATTGCACGGTTTCGTTAAAAAAACCAATAAAACTCCCGGCGATGATATTAAAATAGCCGAAAGCAGAATGAAAGAAATTATAAATAAAAAATAGAGGTATTAAAATGGACGATTTTACTAAATACTTAGAAAAACAGTTAAAAAATGAGGAATTTAAAAAAGAATGGGATAGTCTGGAATTAAGATACCAGTTTATTCAAAAGCTTATAGAATTAAGAGAAGAAAATAAAATATCGCAGTTGCAGCTGGCTAAAAAAATAGGAACTACGCAAGCCGTTATCTCAAGAATAGAGAGCGGAAACGTTAATATAGGAATAGATATGATACAAAGAATTGCCGCAGCTTTCGGCAGAACGGCAAAAGTTAGCTTTTAATCCTGTATGTCTCAAATTAGCTACGCTTCGGCGCTCGCACCGCTTCGATTACATTCTTTTTTCTTGGCGGACAAAGAAAAATTGTCAAAATAATATCATGACAAGTACTTTAAATATTTCAGGAATTTAAGGCAGTATTTTTAATCTTAAAATTATTCTTTAGAATTACTTTATTTGTTTTTATAGATTATAAGAACAAGAATAATTATTTTACTGAAAATGGCAAATGCACGCGGGAATGGCGAGTAAAATAAATCTAATACCTTAAATGTAAATATTTTTAGTTAGTTAGATAGATAATTGATAATTAATGATAGATATTCAACTTAAAATTTGCCGTTAAAATATATAAAAAATATATAGTACTTTTTGTTTAAAATATTACCAAACGCAGCAAGGAGTGAATAATAAAATAAATCGGATACCTTAAAAATTTTAAGAAATTAAAAGAAGGATGCAAGATTTATTTATTTTCATACTCCCGTCCGGATTTTTTTTGTAGTCTGATTTTAAAAATATTATAAAATAAATAATTCTAACTCATTTATTAGAACAAGAAGTAGATAAAATAGCATTAAA
>DAHXMB010000075.1:0-4871 GCA_027365695.1 Candidatus Acididesulfobacter sp.
TACATGGGCATGCTTGCAACCGTTATTAATGCGCTTGCTTTGCAAGCGGGATTAGAGGATATCGGCGTTATATCAAGAGTGCAGTCTGCCATAACAATGCAGCAGGTTGCGGAGCCTTATATAAGACGAAGAGCCATAAGACATCTTGAAAAAAAAAGAATTGTTATTTTTGGAGCAGGAACGGGAAATCCTTATTTTACGACAGATACGGCTGCATCTTTAAGAGCAATGGAAATACATGCGGATGTTATACTAAAGGCTACAAGAATTGACGGAGTTTACGATATGGACCCTATGCTTCACAAAACTGCGCTTAAGTTTTCTAAATTATCATATATAGATGTTTTAAACAGAGATTTAAAAGTTATGGATTCAACTTCAATTTCTATGTGTATGGATAATAATTTACCGATTATAGTATTTAATTTATTAACTGCGGGTAATTTGTTGAAAGTTGTGAAAGGAGATGAATCTATAGGAACTATTATTGCTAAAAATTTAAATAATTGAAATATATATATAATTATTTATTCAAAGTTTATTTAAAGGAATTACTCTATGAATGAAAATGAATTAATTTCGGAATTAAAGCAAGATATGACTAAAGCTTCAGAGGCTTATAAAAATGAACTTTCCAGAATTAGAACAGGCAGGGCTTCCGCAGCGTTAGTGGATAATATTACGATTGAATATTTCGGAGCGTTATCTCCCTTGATAAGGCTTGCTACCGTTTCTATTCCGGACAGCAGGACAATAATGATTAATCCGTGGGATGTAAACTCTCTTGGGAGCATAGAAAAGGCTATACAAAAACACGATCCGTCTTTAAATCCTTCTAATAACGGCAAAAGTATTACAATACTTATTCCGCGGCTTACGGAAGAAAGAAGGAAAGATATCAATAAACAAATTAGCAAAATTTCTGAATCTATGAAACAGGAATTGCGCAATATTAGGCGTATTGCTAATGATAAAATAAAATCGGCTGAAAAAGAAAAAACAATAGATGAAGACAAATCGTTTAAACTGCAGAAAAAAGTTCAGGAATTAACGGATTTTTATATAGAAGAAATTGTTAAAATTACAAAAGCTAAAGAAAAAGATATTATGGAAATTTAATGAAAGAAAAAATTATATTTGACAATTTGCCGCATCATATAGCAATTATAATGGACGGAAACGGAAGATGGGCAGAAAAAAGAAATTTAGATAGAATTGAAGGGCATATAGAAGGAATTAAAGCATTAAGAAGTGTGCTAAAATCTTCATTAGAATTTGGAATTAAGTATCTTACGGTTTTTGCGTTTTCATCTGAAAATTGGCAAAGACCCAAAAAAGAAGTGGATTCTTTAATGCATCTTTTAGAACAATATATTTCGGCAGAACTTCCTATGCTTATTAAAAATAAAATAAATTTCAACGTTATTGGAAATATTGAAAAAATTCCGTATTCGGCAAAAAGAAATATTTTAAACGCTATAAATAAAACATCGGAATATAGCGATATTTTTTTAATATTAGCCTTGAGCTATGGTTCGCGGGAAGAAATAATCAATTCTGCCGCTAAAACTGCGTTAGATTTTAAAGAAGGCAAGATAAAAAACTTAGATTTAATAGACGAAAGTGTTTTTTCTTCCTATCTTTACACTAATGATATGCCTGACCCTGATTTATTAATAAGGACGGGGGGAGAAGAAAGAATCTCAAATTTTTTACTTTTTCAGATAGCATATGCCGAATTGTATTTCACTAAAACTATGTGGCCTGATTTTGGAAGAAAAAATCTCATATCCGCTCTTAAAAATTATGAAAAAAGGATTAGAAGATTTGGGAAAATTAAAATTTGATTTAAAAAGATTTATTACAGGTATAGCATTCGGCGCTTTAATTATTTTATCTATTTTTTTGCTTAATAGTTCAGGTTTTTTTTTTATTTGCGCAATATTAATTTCGCTTTCCATATATGAACTGTTTTTAATTCAAGATTTGAACAAACCGGATTTTTTTCTTCTTCCTATTTTGTTGTCTGTTGCAATAGCTTATTCCAATATTTTTCTATCAGCCGATTTATTTGTCTTAATTCTTTTTACGGCATCTTTTTTATTGCTGCTAAAAAATATCTTATTGTTTAATTCCGAAAACGGACGCAGTATTTATTTAGATTTATTTTCTATTGTTTATGCAGGATTTTTTTTATCGTTTATCGTAAAAATATTTAATTTACCTCAGGGCAAATTGCTGCTGCTGCTTTTGTTTATTATAATATGGGCTTCCGATATATTTGCGTATTACGGAGGGAGACATTTCGGCAAGCATTTTCTGCATCCGTCTTTAAGTCCGAAGAAAACTGTTGAAGGCGCTATATGCGGTTTTGCAGGCGCTATCGGTACTGCATTTATTTTTAAATTGTTAGTCAGTAATAATTTTGAACAATATAATATTTTCAAATATATTTTAATTATGAGCATAACGGTGATTGTCGGAATGGCTGGAGACTTAGCCGAATCTCTTATTAAAAGAATTGCGGGCAAAAAAGATTCAGGTCGTATTATTCCAGGGCATGGAGGCATACTTGACAGGATTGACAGTTTGATTCTTGCAGCGCCTGTTTTTTATTATATGTTTTTTTATCTAATTTTAAAGAAATAAAGTATTGTATTTTATACGATATTATAAATATTATATATAATATTTATAATATCCAAATCCCGATTATTCTGTCAAAGACTAAAACAAACGAAGAAAAAGAGTTTTATATAAGATTGTCTATAAAAGAAAACTACAGAAAAAGAGAGTTAGAACGCCGGATAGACAGCGGCTATTATGAACGGGCAATGCTTTCAAAGAAAAAAGTGTCTCCGGCGGTGACACAAATACATCGCGGTATTACCAATGCTTTTAAAGATACCTATATTTTATACTTTTTAAACCTCTGATAAAGAGCATAAATAATGAAAAAAATTTTTATAGCAGGTTCAACAGGTTCAATCGGCAAATCAACTATAGAGGTAGCATTGTCTTATCCTGAAAATATTACGGTAACGGCAATTTCTGCAGCGCATTATTCGGAAATTTTACTAGAACAGGCTGTAAAGCTAAAACCTAAATATTGTTTTATTCCCGACAAAAATGAAGCTTCAAATGCAGAGGCGCATTTTAAAAAAAATTGTATAAATACTTTGATTTTTTATGAAGAAAAGAATCTAAAAGAAATAATTGACTCGGAAGAAGTTGATATTGTTCTTAACTCTATAAGCGGTTCTTCGGGACTTTTGGCTTCCTATTATACTATTCTTGCAGGAAAGGATATAGCCCTTGCAAATAAAGAATCTTTAGTTACCGCAGGGGATATTCTCATAAAACTTTCCAAAAAAACAAATTCTAAAATAATTCCTGTAGATTCGGAGCATTCTGCTATTTTTCAATGTTTGAGATGCGGCGTCAAAAAAGATTTAAAGAAACTTATTTTAACTGCTTCAGGCGGTCCGTTTCTTAACACGGAGTATAAAAATTTAAGCAGCGTTACAAAAGAAATGGCATTAAACCATCCTAAATGGAAGATGGGAGAAAAAATCACGATTGATTCGTCAACTTTAGCCAATAAAGGTTTAGAAATTATAGAAGCGCATTATTTATTTGATATAGAGGAAGATAAAATAGATGTTGTTATACATCCTCAAGCCGTTATTCATTCTATGGTTGAATTTCATGACGGAACAATATTGGCTCAGCTTGCCGATGCCGATATGAAAGGACCTATAGGATATGCGCTGTCTTACCCTGAAAGATTAAACGGTTTAATGAAATCAATTAATCTTGCGAAAATAGGCAGTATAGAATTTTTTGAACCCGATTTGCAAAAATTTCCTTTTATATTTATTGCAAGAGAAGCGCTAAAAATAAAAAAAAGTATGCCATGCGTTTTTAGCGAAGCAAATGAATTTTTTGTCAAAAAATTTCTTGAAGGAAATATTAAATTCACCGAAATTGCGGAAAAAGTAAAGAAGGTAATGGAAAAACATATCTCTTTTGAAATGAATAATATTGAAGACGTGCTGGAAGCTAAAAGAATAGCAAAAGAGCTTGCCTCTAAAGTCTGATAGAACAAAGCAACACGATATTAACTTTCAATATTAATATTAACGCAGGTTACTATTTATTATTTAAAATATAATAATATAAATTTCTATCGGAATATTTTTTGCAGTATTCATAATAAAATTAAACTAATGCTTATTATTAACGGCACTTTAATATTAGCGGTAAACTTAGTTTAAGTATCTTAATCTTATATAATATAAAAACAATATGCAATCAATAAATAATAGAAAATATATTAAAGTTCTTTAAATTCTAGGTCAATCAAATTATTTATAAGCAGCGTCGCTTCTTTATATTTTATTTCTAACGGAGCGTCAATAATAATCAAGTCTATCATTTTTATAATAGTATCTTTTAAATAATCGTCGATCTTACGTTTAACGATAAAACTTGATATATGTCTGACTTTGTTGTTATTTTGAAATTGGACGGGTTCCAATTTTTCTGTTTCTTCATAAAGCGAAATAATATCTAAAATTACCGATCTTAAAGTATATATTAAAAAAGGGTCAATTTCTAAATTGATAATAATTTCCGGCAATATTAATACTAAATTTTCTTCAGAAAGACCGGCGTTTAATATTTCTTTTATTTTATTAAGTTCCATAGATTATATCAAGAACAGCCATATCAACGCAGAGTCATATATAAAGTAAGCAACTATTATATATAAATTAAATTGAATCTATTAAATAAATAAATTAAATAAAGAAATTAAATATATAAATTAAATATATAAATTAAATATATAAAAAATATAATGGATATAA
>DAHXMB010000138.1:0-12316 GCA_027365695.1 Candidatus Acididesulfobacter sp.
AATTAATATATTCGGAGCTATTTAATATTATGAAATTGCTTGAAGGACTAAAAGGAAACGGCACGCCTGAAAATGAAGAAAATGATGATATAGATACCAATATTCATACAAATGTCAAGCTTTTTAAATTATCTTTTTATACTTTTTTTATATTTATATATAAAACCTTAAATCAATGATTAACACTATGTAATATAAAAAATTGTATTTCATAAAATAAGCAATGTCAAGTAAATAAGTAATTTTATATTTATTTATATAAATATATATAAAAATATCTATGATTATTAATTATTATAACTATATATTATATATTATAATTATATATAATATATAGTTATAGATATTTTTAAATTTTTCTCACCTTACAAACGCATGCGAAATGTTATACAATAAAGGCTTCATTATATAATTCATAAGGGTTCTTTTGCCTGTTTTAACGGTTGCCTGCACCGGCATGCCCGCCTTCAGCTTTAATTTTAACCGCGCCAGCGTCTTTAATCCTTTTTTATCTATTTTAATTTTACAAACATAATACGCCATATTATTCGCTTTGTCAACGAGGCTGTTAGCCGAAACATAAATAACTTTGCCGTTAATAACGGGGGTGCTTTCTATGTTAAATGCGGGAAATCTTAAATTAGCCGTGAGACCCTTGCGGACATGGGCTATATCCTGCGTCGGCACATTTGCCTTTATTATTAAATTTTGATTTAAGGGCAAAATGTCTATAATAGGCTGACCCGGCATTATGACGCCGCCTATCGTTTTTATATAAGTTTTAACCACTATTCCGTCAACGGACGACTTTATAGTAGAATGCGCAAACTGATTAAAAGCGGAGAGATACTCCTGTTTTAAAGCAAAAACTCTCTTTTGCACGGCGCTTAGATGCGTGTTGACTTCTTTTGAAAAATTATTTCGGAGGTCGGCAAGTTTTAGTCTGTATTCTCCCATAGACTGCTCCGCTCTTGTTATGCTCCCCGTTTCTTCGTTTAATTTTCCTTCAAGTTCCTGTATAGTGGTTTCCATATAGATAATTTTAACTTCGGGATAGTATCCTTCTTTAGCAAGCTTTTTTAACGGTTTCATTTCTTTTTTTGCAAGCGTTATCTGATTTGCGGTTGTTCTTTTTAGCTCTCTTATGTTTTCAATATAATCTTTAAACCCTTTTATATTGACTTTTAAGATATTTTCATCTGCCGTAAAGTTGATTCTTTTTGAGTTGAAAAGCTGCCTCTGGGTAGCCATTGCCTCTTGCGCCTGCGCGCTGTTTTTAAAGGATAGAAGCTCAGGCGGAAATGTTATATTGCCTGCACCCGTCTCTTCCGCTTTAAGCCTTGCATAAAGCGCAAGGTCGGCGATATATTCGCTTTTTGCGGCGGCAAGATTTGATTTTTGCTGCGAGTCGTTTAAAAGCATAAGGGTTTGATTTTTTTTAACCGTATCGCCGTCGTGAACAAGAATATCTTTAATTGTTCCTCCGTACCTGCTCTGAATAATATTTTCCTGAGACGAAACGGTAACAAGTCCCGGAACACCGATTCCGTTAATAAACGAAGCTAAAGACGCCCATACGATAAACCCGATAAAACCCAATATAAGAACCGAAAAACCGATTAGCATAATAGGCTTTGAATTTGTATGAATATTGGTATCTATATCATCATTTTCTTCATTTTCAGGCGTGCCGTTTCCTTTTAGTCCTTCAAGCAATTTCATAATATTAAATAGCTCCGAATATATTAATTAAATTATCTCTTTTCTTCCTGCCGGGTATCGGGATTATTCCCCTGTTGTTGTTGCTGCTGTTGTTGCTGCTGTGGTGCAGGCACTTGTTTTTGCGATGCAAGCAATGCGCTGAGCACGTCATTTCTTAAACCGTACATCTGGATAGTTCCGTTTGCAAGAAGCATTATTTTATCTACGACTGAAAGTATATGCGTTCTGTGGCTTATAATAAAAACCGTTGATTTTTGTTCTTTAAGTTTTGCAAGAGTGTTAAGAAGCGCATGTCCGCCGAGGTCGTCAAGGTTAGAGTCCGGTTCGTCAAGAACGACTAACGAAGGATTTCCGTAAATAGCTCTTGCGAGAGCTACCCTCTGTTTTTGCCCTCCGGAGAGTATAACCCCGCCTTCTCCGATAAATGTGTCGTATCCGTCGGGAAGATTAAGTATCATTTCGTGTATGCCGACTATTTTAGCTGCTTCAATGATTTTAAAAGAATCTATGTCGCCGAATCTGGCAATATTTTCCGCTACCGTACCGTTTAAAAGCTCTATGTCCTGCGGCAGATATCCTATATAGCCGCCTAACGCATCTTTATCCCACGAAAAAACTTCGGCGCCGTCAAGTCTCATACTTCCGGCGGCGGGAGGCCAGACTCCGACTATCATTCTCGCAAGAGTTGATTTTCCGGAACCGCTTGGTCCTACTATGGCGACCATATCTCCTTTAAGAGCTTCAAAAGTAATGCCTTTAAGCACTTGAAGCTGCGAGTTCGGAGGAACGGCATAAAGATTCAGCGAATTAATTTTACCTTCAGGCGCAGGCAGCGGCATTCCTTTTTCTCTTTCAGGAAAAGCTGTAAATAGCTTAGTTAATCTATTGTAAGAATCACGGGAAGAAACAAAGCCTTTCCATCCGCCGATTGCAAGGTCTATAGGAGCGAGCGCTCTGCCCATTAATATAGCGCCTGCGACCATCGCTCCTGCGGTAATTATGTTGCCGTTTATAACGTAATAAGCTCCGAAAGTATACATAAGAGACTGGAACGCTATTCTGAAAAACTTGGTAGGCGCCGAAACATTGCCTGTCTTCTCGCTTGCGCGCGACTGCAGAGCAACAGATTTCTCATACTTCGGATTCCAGTGTTTTTTTACATTTGACAGCATCCCCATAGACTCTATGACATCCGCGTTTCTGAAGTTGATGCTGGCAAAAGACGAAGCGGTATGATAATAGTTATTGGAAGCGGTAAGCTTTTTTTTGCTTACTATTTCCGTCAAAAAAGCCATAAAAAATAAAACTAAGGCGGCAAAAGCGGCAAAAACTCCAAGAACCCAGTAAATTAAGCCGATAACTATTACATATATAGGAGTCCACGGAACATCAAAAAAAGCGATAGCCCCCGTGCCTGTTATAAACTGCCTGATATTTGTAAAATCGCCGAAAACCTGAGAAGCGTCTGTGCTGCCCGTGCGGAGGCATTTTTCAAAAGCAACCTGAAACAGTCTTTCATTAAGGCGCTTATCCATTTTATTACCGATGCGGATTAAAAGCTGTGTTCTCGTCCATTCGAAAACTCCCATTAATAATAGCATAAAGAGCATTATTACCGTAACCACTATAAGAGTAACGTTGCTTCTGCTGGCAAGGACGTCGTCATAAATCAGGAGCATATAAATTGCGGGAACAAGCATAATAAGGTTTATTATAAGACTGAAAATGCCGACTACGTAAAAATCATTTTTAAATGAAGTCAAAAGCTTTAAGAGTTCAGGCTTTTCGGCAACCGTAAAAGGTTTATTGCGTCTAAATAAGCTCATGCAGAATTATCCTATTTTTAATTATCCTTAAGTATAAGTATTTATATTTTTACTTTATTTGGATATATTTGTTTTAAGAATTTTTAAGCCATTTATTAATTTTACGCAAATCGTATTCGGACAAAACTCCTGCATTAAAATCAAGGTTTAAAAGACTTATTATATACTCGTATTTTGCCTTAAGAAGTTTTACTCTGACATCATAAAGCCGCTGAACGGAGTTTAGAACATCCGTCATAGTTTTTATGCCTGCAGCCAGTCCCATTTTATTGCCTTTAAGAGAAAAACGAGCCGATTTTAAGGCTAATTTAAGCATTTTAATCTTAACTATATCGCCTTTTATTCCGAGAAACGACTGGCTTACCTTTCGGTTATTTTTATGAAGCTCCTTTTCGTATTCCTGATTTGCCCGCTGAACTAAATTTTCCGATTCCGCAGTTTTTGCAAAAGCATATCCGCCGTTAAATATGGGAATATTTATCTGAAATCCCACATTATAATATTTAATGGGCGGGGTCTGTATATATTCCTGAGTGTTTGTAGCAGAATAGCCCGCGACAAAATCAACCGACGGCAGATGCAGAGAAATGGCTTTCTTCACTCCGTCTTCGTAATAGCCTTCATTATCTTTGTAGTATTTAAGCATAGGATTGTGTTTTTTTGCAATATTAATCCAGTATTTGATATTTGAAGGGTAGGGCGTGGACAGCGGTATGCTATGTTTTAACGGTTCCAAATTTTTACCGCTTACGCCTACGACATTTTTAAATTTCATATAGTTATTTTCAAGACCGTTTTTTGCTCCGACTATCTGCGATAAAACAGAATAATATTTTGCTCGAGCATTGTAAACATCGGTCTTAGTGCCTGCTCCCGCGGACAGAAGCTTTTTTGCCTGCTCAAGTTCCTGATGAACGGCGTTTTTTTGCGAATTTAAATCTTTAATAAAATCCTGCGCGGCAAGAACATCTAAGTAAACTTCGGCTACAGTTAATATTAGATTTTGCTTTTGCGATTCAAATTTCGCGTTGCCGATAGAAGCTCTTGTCTTATACTGGCTATACTCAAAAAACCTTTTCATGCTGAATATCGGCTGAGATAAGCTCACTCCTTCGGTTCTTGACGTATAGCTGAAATAATAGGGCGGCGGTTTTATAAAATCGTATCTTGACACGTTTCCTGAAGCGTTAAGATGCGGCAATAAAACGGACAAACCTTCCCAACCGAGCGCATCGGACGCTCTTTTTCCGTAAAGAGCGGCTTTAAAAGCATGGTCATGTTTTACCGCTAATTTATAAGCCTGAATAAGATTTAAAGGATAAGGCGCAATATCAGAGGTGTTTTTATTTTTGAGCGAATTATTCTTATGCGCTTTATTATTGCGCGCTTTAGTATTATTTCCGCCGATATTTTTATGGGTATTGCCGCTATTACTATTGTTATTGCTGCTGCTATGATTACTGATATGATTGGCATTACTATCGGCATAAAGATTAGCATTAATATCAGTATTAATATTAGCAGCAGTATTAATAGCATAAGCCGCTGAATTAAAATTAAGCATCACTAAAAGAAAGAAAAAACAGAATAAAATCAATAAAAACAGAAATGGGCTAAATAGGCTAATGCTAAATCGGTTAATAAATTGATTAATATTAGATTGATTAGATTGATTAAAATACTTTTGATTTAAATATTCAGGATTTAAATACTTAGGATTTAATTTATTATCAGACACTTTATTTATATTATTTATATTTAAATTGCTATTAAACAAACCGCTTTAAAACCTCTTTTTAAATTTTATATTTTTTTATATATTTATTAATTATTATTAATTATAAAATATAAAATTTTTCAATTTTTTATACTATAATAATTATATTATAATTGCAAGATTATTATTTGTTTTTTTACGCTCTTTTAGTCCAATAATCCGGTTTTTTGTTGAGCTGCATGACAGCAATTATAAACACTTCCGCTTTGTCCACATTATATATAATTCCGTACGGAAATCGTTTTAATAAACACCTTCTTACATTAATAGATATATTTGTCCACGCTTGAGGAAAAGAAATAATTTCTTGAATAGCTGAATAAACATCTCTGGCAAACTCAAATCCCAAATTGTTCTTGCATTGGTTATAGTATTTAACAGCCTCATTAAGTTCTTTTTCAGCTTTAGGATGGAAAGAATAAATCAAAAATTCAACCTTTTATTTATTTATATATTTTATTAAATACTTCTTCACCTGCAATTGTATTGACTTTACCGCTTTTTATTTCTTGAACTCTTTTTTCCGCCTCATCTGCCCATAGCTTATCTATTTCTTCATTGATAGGTTGAATGCTCTGCAATAATTTATCTATAAGCTGCATTCTTATATCTATCGGCAATGAAACAACTTCACTAAAAAGATCCTCTGTTTGTGTCATTTTTTACCAAATTTTTAAAAAATTAAATTTAAATAAAAAAAATCAAGTTTATTTTATATATACAAATATATTTCAATATATACACCAAATTTAAAAAATAATCAAGTTTAAAAACTTCCTTTTAATTTTTTTATTTTTAAATAATTTTGGCTTGTCCAATCTCTTCATACTTATCAACTACTTCGTCAGGTTTGCCTTTTGCTATCACGCTGCCTTTATATAACAGCATCGCTTCGCTGCAATAATCTAATATAGATTTTTTGTCATGGCTTACAAGAAGAACGGTTCTTCCGCTGTTTATGAACGTTTCTATTCTTTTTTTGCTTTTAGCCTGAAATTCTGCGTCTCCCACGGCTAACACTTCGTCTAATATAAGAATATCAGGGTTAACGTTTACGGCAACGGAAAAAGAAAGCCTTATCGCCATGCCGCTTGAATAAGTTTTAATCGGTTCGTCTATAAAATCTTTTATTCCGCTGAATTCGATTATTTCGTCATATTTGGCAAGTATCTCTTTTTTGCTTAAACCTAAAATTAAACCGTTAATTAAGATATTTTCCCTGCCGGTAAGTTCGGGATGGAAACCGGTGCCGAGTTCCAGCAGAGCGGACAAAGAACCGTTTACGGCTATTTTTCCCGAAGTCGGTTTCATTATGCGGCATAATATTTTTAAAAGAGTGCTTTTTCCTGCTCCGTTAGGTCCGATAATCCCAAAAGTCTCGCCCCTTTTTACCTTAAAACTCACATCTTTTAAAGCGGTAAATTTTAATATTTTTACCTGTTTATTTTTATTAAAGGTAATTGCATCTATAAACGCTTTTTTTAACGTGGTATGCGAAGACAGCCTTTTAAAAACTTTAGTTATATTTTCCGCTTCAATAGCGTAATTAGAATTTGGATTCTTAATTAATATATTATTTTGAATATTATTTTTATCATTAAACAAACTCACTAAAAAGCTCCTTTCTCGCGGTAAAATATGCATAGCCTGCGATAAAAAAAATAAGCGAAATAAATAAAATACTTAATACAAAAAGGGGACGCGGAAACATATTAAAATAAAAAATATCTTGAAAACATTTCATAATATAAGCTACAGGATTTAAATAGATAAGATGCCTTATTTTTAAAGGAAGCTGATTGTCAAAATACATAACGGGCATAGAAAAAAACAGAAATGTCGTTAAATTAAGTATTATAAACTGGATATCCCTGTAAAACACGTTAAGAGCGGCAAAAAATAAACTTATTCCCGCTATAAGAAAAAACTCTATCGCTATCAATAAAGGAAAATACAGCAGCGGCAGCCCGACCTGCATTTTAAATATGTAGACGAATAATATAAGGATAGGGACCGAAAGCAAATAATTTAACAGGTTGGCGCCAATTTTAGACATTACGATAATTTCCGGAGGCATAAGAGATTTTGAAACAAGGCTGCCTCCGCCTGAAATAGAAGCCGTTCCAACTAAGATAGAGCTTTGAAACCACGTAAACGGCAGTATCCCGCAAAAAAGATAGACGGGATAAGCCTTTGCAGGATTTTTAAAAACTATCACAAACAAAAAAGTGTAAATTATAAGGAGCAGAAGCGGATTCATCAAAGACCAGAAAAATCCAAGATACGAACCTCTGTACTGAATTTTAAGCTCTTTAAGCGAAAGCATCCAGATTAGATATCTGTATTTGATTAATATTTTAAATCCCTCAGTTATAGTGTTTTTTTCGGATGCCATTAATAGTTTTAATAATTTTAGATAGTATTAGTTATGCGGTTAATTAATTAAACAATTAAAATATGATTTAATTTTATTTTGATTATATCTCAATTATATTTAATATTATATAACATATAATATTATCTCAGGCAACTTAATAATGCTGTTTATTGCATATAATATAATAATGCTTATTCTATATAAAATAGATGATTGATTTACAAGTTAAAAATAAGTTCTTTTATTCTGTCCGCAAGCATATCTGCTGAGTTATCCCAAGTATTACAATCGGTTCTTATATTTTTTATGTTTATGGCGGCATATTTACTTTCAAATTCTTTTACCGCTTTAATTAAATGTTCGGCATCGGGCGTAAAATAAAAAGGGTATTCGCCGCCTACTTCTCTAAAAACGGCAATATCGCTCGCCAGCACCGGAATGCCGTAATGCACAGCTTCAACTAAAGGCAGTCCAAATCCCTCTCTTAAAGAAGCGCATATTACGGCATCGGCATTTTTATATAAAAAATTTAATTCATCATCGTTTAAATCATTAAAAACATAAAATTTTTTATTAAGATAAATAGAATTGTTAAATTTTTTTATCAGCATATCAATATTCCAGCCGATTTTTCCTACAATAACTAAAACCCCGCCAAATCCGTTTTTCCACAAATCTTCAAAAGCTTCAAACGCATAATTATAACCCTTTCTCGGCTCTATTGTTCCTACCATTAAATATATGAGGCTTGTTGCTGTTAAATCGGTTTTATGTATCTTATTTAATTGTTTTACCGAATCTATAAGTTGAAATAAATTTTTTCTAATGTTATTGGTATCGCAATTGGTATTAATATTATTAGCAGCAACATTGGCACCGGTATTATAACTCTTACTATTATTGCTATATTGAACAGTATTTTGAATACAGCCGATTTTGTTCTTAAAATCATATCCCAAATAAAAAAAAGACACCGGCTTCTTTTTTATATGGAATGTATTATTATGTAAATTATTATTATTATTTAAAGAATTATTAAAATATTCTTTAATTATTCTCATCTCGCTTTTTGAAATCGTTAAAATACCGTCTGATAACTTAATGAATTTATTTAATGCTTTTCTAAATCTTAAAGTGAAATATTTTTCAACAAACTCAGGATTGGTTAAGGGAATAATATCATAAACCACCATAATAATTACGCTGTTTTTTTTCTTTATATTTTTGCAAAAAAATTTAAAATAATAATTATTATAATAGTAATCCCAAAAGCTGTCTATTAGAAGCAATAAATCGTTTTCTTCCGGAAAAATAATATCACCGTTAATATGCCCGTTATTGTTATTAATATATGAATTAAATATCTGTATTAAACCTATAGAAAAATATTTAAGTCTTTTTAGTAATCGCCATATTGCTTTTAAGATTTTATAAATGTTTTGATTTTGATTAATATTCAATCTTTCTCTTAAAATTATTTTTACTTTTTCTTTTATATTTATTTTAATTTTAACCTTATGTCTATTTTTATTGTATGTTTTGGTATTGATATTATTGTTTGCATTATTTATATTATCCGGCTTATTTATATCATGATATACGATATTTTCAGTATTTTTGTTATTTTTATTATTTTTGCTATATAGAAATGTATTTAAACTAATATAGCCTTTAGCGCCTAAAACAATCGGTATAACCGGAATATTTAATTTTTCCGATATCCTGCAGGATCTTTCTGTTATATTGCGGACAACGCGCTGAATACCGGTATTTAAATCGTCATTATATGTTTCAGAACAATCTATTAAAATTCTGTTGATTTTTTTCATATGTGATAGTATATATAATAAATTTATTTATTTAATTAATTAAATTTATTTTAATAATCGGTTTATATTATAATAATATATAATAATAAAATAAATTAACGTACGATACTATAAAATTTTTTATCAAAGAAATATTCCAACAAATAAATAGCATAATAATAAATAATAAAACATTAAGATAAAAAAATACAGCCTTGCTATCCAACAAACAAAGATTTATAAGAAATTTCTCGCTATTGCTGGGCTCCCGCGTTATAAGCGCCGTTTTAACGCTTCTCGTCAATATTTTGCTTATTGAACGATTGGGTGCTTCTATCTACGGCGAATTTGCGTTTGCTCTTACTTTAAGCGGATATTTTGTTGCAATTGCCGATACCGGTTTATCGCCGTTTGGAGAAACAGAGACCGCCAAAAATAAAAATAATATATCAAAAATTATCAACGACATAACCTCGGCTAAATTTTTGCTTTCTTTGATATCAACTATTATAATCATTTTTATCGGAATATTTTTATTTAAAGATAACCCGAGACAAAAAATTATGCTTATAACTATTGCTTTTTTACCTATAATATATTCTTTTAATTTTTCATGGACATTAAGGGGGATTGAAAAAAACCATGTAATTCTGACAACCAACCTTATAGGCGGATTAATTTATTTTCTTGGAGTTTTATTAATAGTTAAAAATTCAAAATTGTATTTAGCCGCCGTTTTATTATTTCTGGCGGGCAGTATCATAACCTCTATTTTTCAATTAAATTATATTAGAAAACTAATAAAAAAAATAAAAGTTAATTTTTCATACGGTTCTGTTAAAAAAACCGTTAAAGACTCCCTGCCGTTCGGAATTTTTTCATGGTTCAGCGTTTTATATATAAGCTACCCTATTGTTTTTCTAAAAATTTTCAGCGATAATAAAAATATTGGATTCTACTATATAACATACAAGCTGATGGTGTTTATATTTGTAATATTCAATCTAACGGGCAACGCTTTCATTCCTGTTATATCGGACGCTATAAAAGCAAAAGATAATGAAAAAGAATCAAAAATTTTAAGCGAACTTATTAAATTTACTTACACTTTTTCAATTCCGATATGTTTCGGCGGTTTTATTATCAGCTATAATTTGATTGCAGCATTATTCGGATTAAAAATTATTGAAAGCGCAATGCTTTTAAGAATGATGATATGGGCTATCATTCCATTCGGGATAAGCTCTGCGCTGATATCTTATCTTATGGCAAAAAATGAGAAAAAGTCTCTTGTAAAATCCGCAATGTTTACATCTATAACAGGGTTTATATTTTCAATTTTCTTTATTAAGTATTTTGGATTAAAAGGAGCGGCGTATTCGTTAAATTTTATTGAACTTTTAATGGTAAGCAGTCTAATATATTTTACATATAAAATTATAAAAATTAAATTTGACATTATAAACTTTATAAAAGTTTTGTCGGCATCCGCGATTATGGCATATATCGTTATACTGGCGCATCAGAGATTAATACTGAGCATTCTTATAGGAATGGCGGTTTACGCTATATTATCCCTTATTTTAAAGACAATAACCAAAAAAGATATTGAAGAGTTTACAACTTTATTTGCAAAATAAAATTTGCATAATTAATATAATTTATGAATATTTTAATTGACATTAAATTTTTATATGAAAAAGATTGCGGCATAAAAACATTTTTGTATAATATATTAAAAGAACTTTTAAAAATTTCCGAAGAAATTAATAATAGCAGCAGCACCAATAGTAGTAATAGTAGTAATAGTAGTAATAGTAGTATGAGTATTAGTATTGGCAGTATTAATATTAATGGTAACAATAATAGTAATAGTGTTAATAGTAATAATTCGCATATACTCAATAACGATATAAATATAAATAATACATGTAATAATAATATACATAATATACACGATATAAACCATATAAACCATATAAATATTGATGTTATCGGATTAAGCGGAAAAATTACAAAACTTACTTATAAACATTTAAATTTAAAAATTATAGCAAAAAAACAAAAATTTTATAGTTCTATAAAAAATATTTTTGCCATAAATTCTTTTTTATATCCTTCAATTAAGAAAATATATAGGTTCGTGAGAAAGCAAATAAATAATAAAATTAATTTCGCTTATTACGATATTTTCTGGTCACCGTATCAAACGGAAATAGATTCAAATATTGCAAAAAAGAAATTTATAACTATTTATGATTTATATCCTCTGACAAATACAGAAAGTTCCGTAAAAGAACATTCGGCAGCTTTTAAAAATTATATGGATAAATATCTTACAGTTTTTGACGGAGTAACGACTTGTTCAGAGTTTGTAAAAAAAGATTTAGAAAGTTTTTATAATTATCCTGAAAATAAAATATTTATAGTGAAAAGCGCCTATGATAAAAATATCTTTAAAAAAATATCCGATAAAAATATTTTGCAATCTTTTAAAGATAAATATAATTTAAATAATCCGTTTATATTGTATATAGGAGCGCTTCATCCCAGAAAAAATATTTTAAATTTGCTTAAAGCGTTTAAAAAATTTAAGAGGATTAATGGAGACAGATTTAATGTGAATAGTAATATAATTAATAAAATAGAACTGGTTTTAGTATCCAACACATCCTGGCTTGATAAAGAAACTTTAACATTGCTTGATGAATTAAAAGATTATGTAAAAATATTTAAGCATATCGGCAATGAAGAACTTGCTTTGTTTTATAATACCGCGGAAGTTTTTACATTTCCTTCTATTTAT
>DAHXMB010000144.1:0-4226 GCA_027365695.1 Candidatus Acididesulfobacter sp.
CGCCGAAGGTATAGGATTGTGCAGAACCGAACACATGTTTTTTAAAGGCGACAGAATTAAAGCCGTCAGAGAAATGATTTTAGCCGATTCAAAAGCAGAAAGAGAAAAAGCTCTTAAAAAACTGCTCCCTATGCAAAAAGGCGATTTCTTGGATATTTATAATGAAATGAAAGGATATTCTGTTACTATAAGGCTGCTAGATCCTCCCTTACATGAATTTTTGCCTAAAACCGTAAGCGAAATAAAAGAACTCGCCGAAATTATGAATGTTTCGTTTGACAAATTAAATGCAAAAGCAAATTCTCTTCATGAAATTAATCCTATGTTGGGGCATAGAGGATGCAGGCTTGGAATAAGCTATCCCGAAATTTACGAAATGCAGGTAGAAGCAATTATGGAGGCTGCATGCGATTTTTATTCGCAGGGCAATGAAATAATACCTGAAATTATGATACCCGTCGTAGGTATTTATGAAGAAATAAGAATATTAAAAGCTATGGTGGATAAAAAAGCAAACGAAGTTATGTTATCAAGAGGAGTTAAACTAAATTATCTTGTAGGTACTATGATAGAATTGCCAAGAGCCTGTATGATAGCCGACGAGATAGCTATAGAAGCCGAATTTTTTTCATTCGGCACAAATGATTTAACTCAAACCGCATTCGGTTTTTCTCGAGACGACATAGGTTCTTTTTTACCTGATTACTTGGAAGGAAATGTGTTAAAAGCAGATCCGTTTATTGAACTTGATAGACAAGGGGTAGGCGGTTTAATGAAAATAGCCGTTGAAGGCGGAAAAAAAACAAGGCATAATATTAAGCTGGGAATTTGCGGCGAACATGGCGGAGATCCAAGTTCTATTGAGTTTTGCCATATCTTAGGTTTGGATTACTCAAGCTGCTCTCCGTTTAGAGTGCCGGTTGCTATAATTGCCGCCGCCCATGCTGCAATAAAAAATGATAAATAATATAAATATAATTAAAAATAGTTTAAATATTTTAAAACATAAAAGCGCTCTGTCGGCATTTGCATTAGAAGCTTCTTTGATAGTAAACGACAATGCTGATAATCGTGGTATTGTTGTTTATATATGCAAAAATGCATATAGTGCGAGAAATTTATATAATGATATTAATTTATTTTCTTCCTGCTT
The DNA here is from genome assembly GCA_027365695.1 of Candidatus Acididesulfobacter sp. Classification (GTDB taxonomy): domain Bacteria; phylum SZUA-79; class SZUA-79; order Acidulodesulfobacterales; family Acidulodesulfobacteraceae; genus Acididesulfobacter. The sequence continues at coordinate 1,154 of DAHXMB010000144.1, forward strand.
ACCTTTTTGCTTTGAAAAAAGCAATGGAGATAAGCAGGAAATTTCTATAAGAACTGAGCATAAATCGTTTCTTTGTGAAGAAATAATTTCCGCAAGTATTTTATATGAACTTCAAAATAGCAAATTAATTAACGTCAATAATAATGCCGTTAATTTAATACTTACCTATCAGTCATTTTTGAGCAGCGTCCCTTCGCTGCTTGATATTTCCGAAACTATTATAAATGTAAAAAAAGGACATATTATAGACAGAAATAAATTAATTGATAATTTATTGTCTTTCGGATATGAAAAGGCGGAGTATGTTCAGGATCCGTTTCAATTCTCCGTTAGAGGAGAATTGATAGATATATACGGCGGCGAAACCGATAATCCCGTCCGAATTGATTTTTTTGACGATGAGGTTCAGGATATAAGATATTTTGATATAAACAGCCAGAGAAGCATTAATAAAATAGATAGATATATAATTTTTCCATTAAAAGACGATATATTTGAAAAAAAAATTAAATATACTTGACATTATTGAAAAACCGTTAATCTTTACGGAAGACTTCGATTTAAATAATGATGCCGATATTGAAAATCGGCTTGATAATTTATTAAAAAAAAATAGCAATAATGATGATGTTTTTTATTTTAATTTAAATGAACAGGCAAGTTATATACAATCTGCAAAAAATTATTATAAATTAGATTATCGCGATACCGGTTTTTTAAAATGTTTATGGGATGAATCTAAAGAGCAGTTAAATATAAAAAAAACCAAGCGGTTTTTTAAATTAATATTCTCTAAAGGTTTTTCGGTTATGTTATCGGTTAAAAATGATATATACAGAGAAAGATTAAAAGAAATTTTCTCAGCTTTTAATGTTTTTGAAGGAGAAAATTATAATAAAGGAAATTTTCATATAGTATCGTCGGAGATTAGCGCAGGATTTTTTTCCAAGAAGCGTAAATTTCTTATTTTTTCCGACCAGGAATTATTTAAAAAGCGCATAGAAATTATTGATACCGATAAATTAAAAAAAGCAAAAAACGGCGTAGATTTTTTTGAAAATATCAGAGAATTAAATTCAGGCGATTTTGTAGTTCATATCAATCACGGCATAGGAAAATTTACAGGAATAAAAACAATTGCATCGGGAAATTTGACGGCGGATTATTTTGAAATTATTTATGCGGGAGGCGATAAAGTATATGTTCCTTCCGAAAAAATATATCTCATACATAAGTATATAAACTCGGGAGAATCGGAACCCGAGTTAAATAAATTAGGAACTAAATCATGGGCAAAATCAAAGAAAAAGGCTAAAGAAAAAATTGAAGAAATAGCTAAAGATCTTATTGAATTATATGCTAAAAGAAAATCAGAAAGGGGATATGCTTTTTCAAAAGAAGATGAAGCCTACAGAGAATTTGAAGAAAATTTTGAATATGAGGAAACGGAAGATCAGGCTATAGCAATAAAAGATGTTCTTATAGATATGGAATCAAATAAGCCGATGGATAGATTAGTTTGCGGAGACGTCGGTTACGGCAAAACGGAAGTTGCAATCAGAGCTGCTTTTAAAGCTGCAATGGACGGCAAACAGGTTATATTTATAGCTCCTACAACTTTATTAGTTGAACAGCATTTTACCAACTTTATTAAACGGTTTGAAAAATATCCGTTTAAAGTTGCTTATTTATCAAGATTTATTTCGGCAAAAGAAGAAAAAGAAACGATAAAATTGTTAGAAAACGGCAGTATAGATATAATTATAGGAACGCATAAACTTTTATCAGATAAAATAAAATTTAAAGACCCGGGACTTTTAATAATTGACGAAGAGCAAAAATTCGGAGCATTCCAGAAAGAAAAAATAAAAAAAATAAAATCTTCCATTGACGTATTGGCATTAAGCGCGACTCCTATACCCAGGACGCTTTATCTATCGGTATCGGGTATAAGAGACATCAGTATTCTTAATACGGCGCCTATCGGCAGAAAAAATATAAACACCGCCATTTCTTTGTATGACGAAACTATGGTTAAAGAATATATTTATAGAGAAATAAGCAGGGGAGGACAAGTTTATTTTATAGATAACAGAATATCGCATCTTGAATCTTTGTTAAATAAATTCAGTAAGATTATGCCTGATATCAGAGTAGGCATAGCGCATGGGAGACTCCACGCCGACGACCTTGAAGAAATAATGCATAAGTTTTATCATAAAGAGTACGATGTATTGCTGAGCACTTCAATAATAGAAGCAGGTCTTGACAATCCCAATGTTAATACTATTATTATAAATAGTTCGGAAGGATTAGGCTTAAGCCAGCTGTATCAATTAAGAGGCAGAGTCGGAAGATCGTATCTGCAGGCATATTGCTTGCTTTTAGTAAATTCTTCGGAGCTAACCAAAGAGCAGAATAAAAGGCTTTCCGCTATTATGGAATATAACGATTTAGGTTCAGGTTTCAGGTTAGCTATGGCAGACTTGGAAATTAGAGGCGCAGGCAATATTTTAGGGGGTGCTCAATCAGGAAATATAGATTCGATAGGTTTAGAAATGTGTATGCAAATGCTGAAAGACGAGATTAAGAGAATAGAAGGAAAGGTTCTCCCCGCAGAAGTATTTCCGGAAGTTAAAGTTAGCCTTAATCTTTATATCCCTGACAGCTATATAAAAGATAGCAAAATAAAATTAAATGTTTACCGCAGATTAACGGCATGCATCAGCATTGAGGAAGTTTATAGCATTAAAGAAGAATTAATTGACAGATTCGGAAGATGCCCTGAAGAAATTGAAAATTTGATAAATATTTCCGGATTAAAAGTTCATATGAGAAAAATAAAAATAAAATTTATTGATATTCAAGAAGACAAATTTGATATAGAATTTTATAATAACCCAGCAAGCAATAGTGATAGGGATGTAAAAGAATTATATTCGGGAGCTTATATTCCCGAATTTTCAAATTTGCAAATGTCAAAAGATTCATTATATGATGAAAACATAAACAAACTAAATAAAATAACTTTTGAAAATTTTTTACCCGATTTAGAATTTTTGGGCATATTAAT
>DAHXMB010000158.1:0-3306 GCA_027365695.1 Candidatus Acididesulfobacter sp.
CAAATAACAAACTATCATTTTTTTCAACAATATTATCAATTCTACTATTGTTGATGTTAATATTAAACACATCTCTGCCTAAAATAGGTTTATTATCTAAAAAAGATGCAATTTCTTTAACTTTTTGATATTCTATTAGCATATATGCTAATTCATTTCTTGGATCGTCGTCTGTACCGCTATCAGAGGAAGATTCATCCTGAGTAATGCTTTTTGGCAGAGATGTGTTTAATATTAACATCAACAATAGTAGAATTGATAATATTGTTGAAAAAAATGATAGTTTGTTATTTGAGGCTAATATATACGCCCTTTCAAAAGCATTTTACTATATAGCAAAAGAAGCTAAATCAAGAATTGATTTTTATGAATTAAAAAAAATAAAATTTTCTATAAAAGAAAAAATAATTGAAATAGTTAATATGCTGCAAGATTCAAAAGCAATAAAATTTTCAGAACTTATATCTATTTATTGTAATAATCATAATAATAAAGAATTATTTATAATATATTTTTTATCAATATTAGAAATGTCAAGACTTACAATAATTAAAATATATCAGGAAGAAGATTTTGGAGAAATTTATATCTCGTTATTCAATGAAGATGAGTTATTAAATTATAAATTGAAAATTGAAAATATTAATTAAAAAAAATATTAATTATTTAATATTCACCGACTTTTATTTATTTATTTATCTATCTATCTATCTATCTATCTATTTATTTATTTATCTCTCTCTATCTATACTATATTATTCATTTGACTGTATTTTTGCGATATCTTTATAATTACAATATAATTATAATCTTCCTATAATGTCGTTTAATCTGCCCGGAACACCCATTTTAGTGACAGGCGGATGTTTAGCGTTGCGTTTTTGAAATGCGTGAAGAATTATCATAGTATTATTAATTACGACATAAACAATTCTATGATTTCTTTTAAATCTGTCGGCTAATTTAATTTTCCAGAATTTATCCCTCATATGTTTGATTTTAACGGTTTTTACTTCAGGAAATTCTTTGACGAATATATCAATTGAATGATAAATTATTTCTTTTGTATTTTCATCTAACGACTCAATATATTTTAATACTGGACTAACGCCGCTTTCCGAAGAATAGTATATTACTTTTTCTACTTTCATTTTGAGCGAACTGATTTATTATTTTTTGTAATCGGTTTTTTAAATGGAGCAATAATCACCTTGCCCTTACCATCTTTGTATTTAGTATGTAAATTATTTTTTAAGATTATATCGCGCTCTCTTTTTTTACCTGTAAAAATATTACTTCTGCTATTTTTGCCTTTATCCACGCTTTGATATTTATCACTGTCTTTAAAGTTTTTGGAATAAAGTTTGCTTTTCGCACCAGTGACGGACTCTTTTTTTTCTTGTTCTTTATCGTCAATTTTAATCTCTTTTTTAAATACAAGCTCTGCAATATTTTTTTTTATTATTTTAAATTCACCTGAGCGCAAATCTCCGATAGGAAGACCGCCTATTTTAATCCTTCTTAATAAAATAATTTCTAAGTTAAGAAATTCAAGGATTTTTCTTATTTCCCTGTTTTTTCCGTTTTTTAAATCAATTAATAAAATATATTTATTTAAATTTTTTTTAACAACTTTTACATTATGCGGTTTTAGAAGACCGACATCGTTTAAATATACTCCTTTTTTAATTTTACTGAATATTTCAGGCGTAACATCGCCTTTAACTTCAACTATATATGATTTTATAACATTAAATTTAGGATGGGTAACTTTGTAAGCAAAATCTCCGTCATTAGTCATTAATAATAAGCCTTCACTCATAAAATCAAGCCGTCCTACAGGAAAAACAAATTTGGCTATTTCCGGTTTATCTATTAAATCCATAACTGTCCTAAAACCTTTTTCGGATTTTCTGGAAGTAAGAAAAGCTTTTGGTTTATTAATCATTAAATAGATAAAATGTTTATCTGATGCCCCTATTCTTTTTTCGTCAAGCAGCACAATATCATTGTCGGCTACGGCGGTTGCAAGCTGATTAATTTTTTTTCCGTTTAAAGTAATTCGGCCTTCTCTTATTATTTCATCGGCTGCACGTCTTGAAACTCCTGTATGCAGAGCGATAAATTTGTTTAATCTTATATTTTTGATAATATTATCATTATGATTATTCAATTATATTCCTCTATATTATTAATTACCTGTAAAATTATACACTATTTTCTTAAAAGCTTCCTATTAATTTGCTTTTATTTTTATTATTATATACAAGAACTTTTGTTATTTTAACTTTCAAAATATTATTTTTAGCTTTTAAAGGTTTATAGTAATATTCTAAATAAACACTTCTGCCTATATGTCCAAAAGTTCCGGTTCTTGAATCTACAAATTGTTTAGCCCTGTTATAATTTACTTTAATAAAATTGAAATTTCCTGCATTAATATTATCAACGGTTAAATTTTTAAATAAATAATAAATATTTCCGTGAATTGACTTTATAAAATCAATATTTCTATTAGTCTTCATACCGTTTTGAATAATTTTTTTTGACCCGTAATACCTTAAATAAAAACCATGTTTTTTAAAGTTATAATTGCCGATATCTGCTTTAATATATTCTTTAAAACAATGAACTTGAGAAATATAATCCAGCAATTTCTTAAATCTTATTTTATCTTTATAGTAAAGTTTTTGCCATAAAAATGCGTTAAAACGGTCATGTTTGTATTTTGACGGGCTAACAATTTTAATATATGCAGAAATAACCTTTTTTGTTAAAAATTTATGGGAATATTTTATATATATAGCATAAATAATAGGATTTGAAGCATAAACGGCGCTAACGTATTTCAATTTGCGCGCGGCAGTTATAGCAGTTGAATTATTAAGTGAATTATTAAGCGCATTTGCGGACTTAATAAAAAATAAATTTAAACCGATTAAAAATAAAAACAAAACAAAACTTGAAATTATTGAAATAGGAGATTTTTTATTCATTTTAAAACCATATGATATTTAAAATTTAATTTAAAATAATATTATTATATAAAATTTATATACTTAAAATTATATTATACTACATTTAATATAATATAATTTTAAAATAACATCAATAAAAAAACTAAAAATTGCAGATATAAAATTTTAAATTAAAATCGGATTTGATTCTTAACCCAACTTCACCACTCTAACCTTAAAAATTCATAAAAATACCCCTAAATCAACCAATCATAAACGAACTTATGCGGCTTTGCGGGTGTTTTTTATCTAAATTACGTTTGTAGTCCCCCATAGATATATTATTTAC
>DAHXMB010000165.1:0-6927 GCA_027365695.1 Candidatus Acididesulfobacter sp.
CCGACTAATGGCACAAGTTCCCTTCTTGAACCGATTCTTGAAAAGAAAAAAGAAAAAGTTAAAAAGCATAAAAGCATAAAACTTATATTTGCAATTAAATTAATATATTTTTCTTTTTTATATTTTTTTATTTTTTTGCCATGATTTTTAGTTTTAGTATTGATATTTTTAGCGTTTGCCATATCTGTATTATAGCTATTATCTATGCCGATATTCTCATTTATATTTCCGTTCTCATTATTAATATTATTCCTATCGTTAAGCTTATTAACATTAACATTATTATTCTCAACATCATTAATATCAATCTCAATGCTAATATCATCCTTATTTTTAATCGTGCTTTCGTCGCCGGTATTATTATTGTAAATTTTTTTTAATAATTTTCTATTATATATTGATATTGAAAAACCTATAAACATTATAATAGCATAAAGCAAAAAGGCGCTTTTAAAATGAAATTGAAAAGCTACGGCAGCGCCTATAAAAGGAGCAATCCCCATAGATAGTCTTCTTGCTATCATATACTTGCTTAAGACCTTTGCTCTTTTTTTATCTTGATAAAGATGTTTGGTAAGCATTATCATTGAAGATGTATTTATAATCCCTGAACCAAACCCTTCTAACAATCTAAAAATAAATAATTCGTTATAAAAAGTGGAAAAATAATAACCTACTGCCCCTAAAAAAATTAAAAACATACCGACATGCATAAATTGCATTTTAAATTTTTTGCTTAGAACACTTACTGGAATGTTAATTAAAATGCGGGCTAACCCGAAAGATGCAATTATTAAACCGATAGTAATTATGCTTGCGCCCAAACTTTTAGCATATAAAGGCAAAACGACGGTGTTTAACCCAAGTCCAAAATCGGCTAAAGCAATTGTAGAAAGTATAGCTATTAGTAAAGATTTTGTTGATTTATCTGAATTGCCGGTTAAAGTATCGTTTTCTGGTATATTTTTATTCAATTTTTATTTGTGAGATTATGAGCGTAATAGCAATATATATTAAATTAATAGATTAATACGATTAATACTTTATTAGTTTAAATTGAATATTGAATTAAAAAATATATATCATATTATTATATTATTAGATTAATATAATATAATATTAAATATAGTTTCTACCCAATATATATGTAATATTTGCCTAATATTTATATGATAACTATATAATAACAGTGAACTATTAGCGTTTAAATAGTTTATAAAAAGTTTATAAAATAATATCTTAAAATGACTTAAAAGTCAATCAAAGATAATTTATTGTCAAAGCAAAGTAGAAATGTCCGCTTCTTAGCAACTAGAAATGTCCTAACTAAGGTGAATCATCAATTGTTAAAATTACTTGAATTACAATTTTTATGTGATATAATAAAAAAAGTTAAGAGATATAGATTATATATAGGTTTGATATATATATCAAATATAAAGATATTTAATAAAAATTATTTAATATTTTAATTCTGTTTATTCAATTTAATTCAATTCAATTTAATTCAATTTAATTTATCTATTTATCTATTTATCTATTTATCTATTTATCTATTTATCTATTTATCTATTTATCTATTTATCTAATTATCTATTTATCTATTTATCTATTTATCTATTTATCTATTTATCTAATTATCTATTTCTATTTTTTATTAAATTTTTTTATTCAATTTATCGAAGATTATGGAAAACAGAAACATCTTAAACAAAGAACAAATAATTGAAATCCTGCAAAAATTTTTAAATGCCGAAATTGCCGGAAGAGACCTTTACCTTCAACAATCAAAAAATATTAACGACCCGTCGCTTATTCAAACGTTAAAATCATTTGCATCTACGGAAAGCGGTCATATTATCAATATAAGAGATAAAATAACCGAACTTGGAGGAACACCCCACTCCGTCAGTGAAGTTAGCGACATCCAAAAAGGACTGAGCGATGCGTCACACCAAGTTTCAGCTCCTTTAGATATGCTTAGAATAGATTTAAAAATTGAAGAAAATGCTATTAACGATTATACCGCGGCTACTGAAATAATTGAAGATGCAGGCGTTAAAACATTAATAGAAAATAATCTTGCCGAAGAAATTCACCACTCTTTATATTTATCTAAAAAAATAAATGAGATATTAGAAAAAACAAGAAATAGAATCGGCGCTATTAGCGGAACTGAAAAGCCCGGCGGCAAGGAACCTTCCGAAATATTTAAGGCATCTGTCGAAGTCGGATTATTAAGGCTAAACAGAAGCTGGCTTGAAATGTTTATGTCGGGTTTAATTGCAGGTATGAATGTCACGTTCGGCATTATTGCTTCTTCTTATGTTGCAGGAGCGACAGAGCCTTTAGTCGGAGGACCGACTTCTAAGATATTCGGTGCTTTATTTTTTCCGATAGGCTTTATGTTTTTGCTAATAGGAAAAAGTGAACTTTTTACAGAAAATTTTTTACTTACGGTAACTACCGTTTTAGCGAGAAAAACTAAAATAATGAAGTTATTTAAATTATGGGGATTAACTCTAATCGGAAATATGGGAGGTATTTTTTTATTTGCTTTAATTATTGCAAGTTCTTTAGGATTATTATTACCTGTATTTGTTATCAATCATGTTCATACCGTAGCGAATGATTATATGTCGAGGTCGCCTTATCTTATGGTGCTTAGCGGTGTTTTTGCAGGGTGGCTTCTTACCCTTATGACATGGCTTTTAATTGCTTCAAACGGAACGCTGGCGAGGATGGTTATAATATGGGCAGTGGGTTTTATGATTTATCTGGGCTCTTTCAGCCACATAGTCGTTGCATCTTCAGAAATATTAATATCAATAAATTCAAGTTCTGGAATGTCATATATTCCTTGGCTGACAGAATTTGTTCCATTGACTATCGTCGGAAACATGGTAGGCGGTTTAGTTTTTGTTACCGTATTCCAGTATTTGCAAATACTGCATGCCGGCGGAAAGACAGAAATGAGTTTATATTCGTCAAGCGAACTTGATATGTTAAGTAAGGCAGTTGACCGAAGAGTTGAAGATGTTGAAGATACATTGTAAATTAATAATTTTTTAAATAGAAATTTTTTTAAAAAATGATATACTATACAAATATATAATATAAATATAATATAAATATAATATAAATATAATATAAATATAGATATAAATAATATTAATTTAAAAATCAAAATTTTGTTTTTGAAGGTGATTAGTTTGATTAGTAAATTTAAATTGTAAATTAAATTTATGATTTCTATTAAATAAGGAGGACAATCAACAATGGAATATGATGAAAATGGAGTAAGTATTGTCTCTAGTGAATTTAAAAAAGAAATTTTTGAAGAAGCTAAAAAAGATTTCAGATATGAAGAATATGTAAAGGGGTGCCTTAATTGCGGGGTATGCACGGGGGGGTGTCCACCGCATAGATTTTTTGATTTTTCTCCGAGGATGGTTCTTCAAAATTGCAAATCCAATGACCCTGAACTTGTATGGAGAATGATGGATGAGTACGTATGGGCATGTTTTCAGTGTTTTACATGCGCTATGATTTGTCCTTTTTTAAATAACCCGGGCGGCGTTATTGCAATATTAAGAGAAATTTCAGTCAGAAGAGGGTTTGAATCTGCAAAAAAAGTTTTAAAACCTTACTCGCGCGTTCTTCTGAAATTAACCGCCTATGGAAACCAATTATCTCCGGATATGATTCAGCCTGATTTTTTTCCTGATTGGGGACCGCATATAGGATATGCTTCTCAAGATTTGCCGCTAAAAAGAAAAGCTATTCCGATGCCTACGCTTCAAGTTACAAATCTTGCATGGGATGTCGCTCCCGAAACAATGAAAGAACTTTATACTATTTTTGAAGAAGCGGGCGTGTTTAAAATTATAGAAGTGGTAGACCCTGCATTATATGAAATAATTCAGGATATTGTTGACGATGTTAGAAGCGAATAAGGGCGAATAAAATTGTTTTACAATTTACAAATTAATTAATATTATTTAATGATAATAATGTAATTTAATAAATAATAATAAATCAGTTTAATTTTAATAATAATGTAATTTTTTACTTATAATATTTATTGTATAAACATATAAACTGAACTGACGTATAGACGTATAATAGAGCATTATTTTATTAAAATAATATATTATTTATTTTAATTAATCGGGAGAACATAATATGGCTATTGAGATTAGGAACAGATTGGGGCTTGCCGATGTTAAATCAGATTTTAGACATATTGCAGGCAGAAAAATTGAAAATATTCATGAGGAGCTTTTAGAACTGGAAGCAAAAGGGGAAATAAAAGTAATTCACATTACGGATGAAAATAAACCGATTGAAGCCGAAACCTTATTTGGACGGAAAAAGAAAATACCTACAAACAAATTATGGCACCATAAATCTTGCGGCCAATGCGGAAATATTCCGGGCTACCCCGTATCTCTTTTATGGTTTATGAATAAATTCGGCACCGAATACATTGACGAAAGAAATCAAACATCCTGTACGGCATGGAATTACCACGGCTCCGCTACTTCTAATCCTGTCGGTCTTGCCGCCGTTGCAGTCAGAAATTTTCACAGAGCTTACGAGTTAGGATTATTTCCGTTGATACATTGCGCAACCTCTTTTGGCGATTATAAGGAAATGCGCAACCTTCTTGTTGAAAATAAAGAATTAAGAGACGAAGTGAGAAGAATAATGCATAAAATAGGCAGAGAGCTTGTACTTCCTGAAGAAATTGTTCATTATAGCGAATGGGTTCACGTTATGAGATTTGAGATTGCCAAACTTAAAAAATACGATTTAAGCAATATTATCACGACAGTCCATCCCGCCTGCCACTGTTATAAAATGATCCCTGAAGATTGCATTTACGACAAAGATATTTATGCAGGAAAAAGAACTGCCGTTTCTACAGGCGTTGCACTTGCTCTCGGCGCCCAGGTTGCCGATTACTCTACATGGTATGATTGCTGCGGATTTGGATTCAGACATATATTAACTGAAAGAGAAGCTTCAAGGTCGTTTGTAATGGACAGAAAAATAAGACCTATGGTGCGAGAAGCTAATTCCGATGTTTGTATAACGCAAGATACAGGATGCACTACTACTCTTGATAAAAATCAATGGATAGGAAAAGCTATAGGTTATACCGAACAGGTTCCGGTTATGGCAGATGTTATGTTTGCTGCGCTTGCCTGCGGAGCCGATGTTTATAAAATAGTACAGCTACAATGGCATACGACAGACTGGAGACCGCTATGCGAAAAAATGGGAATTGACTGGAAAAAGTCGGAAGAAGAATATAAAGCTTATTTAGAACAGTTGAGAGCGGGCGGAAAATCGGAAAATTTATATGAATATGCATAATTAATTATAATTAAATCATTAAATTGAACGTTATAAAAAATAATATTATTACTTTAGTTCTTCCGTATAAATTTATTTTCTGGATGACTGCTCAAATCTCGGCTTATAGCCTCGCGAACGGAAACGTCATATATTTTTGTCTTCGAAACTTCACGAAGCTATAAACCGAGAGCGAGGTAGTCATCAGGTATTGTTTATCATTGAAATATCATTGATAGTCTCTATGGAAGAATTAAAGTAGTATAATAAGTTAATATTTATTATATTTGCACAATAAATCAAACAATGCACAATACCGCAATACATTGATTAAACAATATAATAAAACACAATATAATAATATTTTATTGTAACTAAAATTATAACTATTTACATTTTTTAAGATAAAGGAGGCATTATATGGCTGAAAATATTCTTGTTATCGGCGGCGGCCCCGCAGGGCTTCATGCAGCTATTGAACTTGCTGAGTTAGGCGTCAATGTCAGCTTAGTAGAAAGAGATACGTTCTTAGGAGGGAACCCCAAAAAATTTAAATATAAATATTTATTTCCAGACCTTCAGCCTGCCGACGATGTTATAGGCGAATTAATCAGGCGTGCTGAATCAAACGGCAATATAAAAAAATACCTTTCGGCAAATATAGAAAGTTTTAAAGAAGAAGGCAAAAAATTTAATGCCGTGATAAAATCAGATTCAGGTTCCGAAACTAAAGTATTTGATTCCGTGATAGTCGCAACGGGTTTTGAGCATTTTGACCCTGCAAAAGATTCTAAATATTCTTATCAATTATTTGATGATGTCATAGACATTAAAGACTTAGAAAGAATGATGGGTGAAGGAAATTTTACCAGACCTTCAAACGGAAAACCTCCGAAGAATGTTGCTATAATTTTGTGTGTCGGTTCAAGAGACAGGCATGTGGGCAATCAATATTGTTCAAGGGTATGCTGTACCGTGTCGGTTAAACAGGCTATAGAACTAAGGGAACATTTTCCTGAAACGGAGGTTTATATATTTTATATGGATATAAGAACCTATGGTTTTTATGAAGATTTATACTGGAAAGCTATGGAAGAGCACGATGTTCAGATAGTAAAAGGCAGAGTTGCCGAAATTACCTCAGGACCAGATAATACCGTAATATGTAAAGGCGAAGATACTTTATTAAGAGGACCTTTTGAAATACCTTTTGATATGGTAGTTTTAGCTTCAGGAATGGAAGGCGGACCGCAATCACCTGAAATGGCAAATAAATTGGGCATAGAACTTGACGAGCATGGATTTTTAAAATATGCGAATGTAACTCTTTCGCCGTGCAAATCAAATAAAGACGGAATTTTTCTGGCGGGGGCATGCACGGGACCTAAAGCAATTGCAGACGCAATAATTGAAGGCGGAGCTGCCGCTATGAATGCATATATATATGCTAAGAAAAATTCATAGCAGTGTATTTTAACTTGTAAGTATGTATGTACTGTTATGTACATTGTATGCATATAACAATATAACATTATTAACTTATAAATTAAGATAAAAATTATTAAT
>DAHXMB010000166.1:0-8565 GCA_027365695.1 Candidatus Acididesulfobacter sp.
CTGTTTAGCGTTGGGACAAAACTCTTTAAGAAATGCGTCTTTTATAATATTATCTTGTTTAGATACTAAAGCTATTGTAGATGGCCCTATATCTATACAGGCTTTGTTGTTAGAAATAGTATTTTTAGTTTTTATTTTAGGGAAACAGGATAGTATTAATTGAACGTAAAATCTTTGCTTACCTTTAATGACCTTGCAAACGATACGGCAGTATTTAACTTTAGACTGCAAGGCAAAAGCTTGAACGTTATGCTTATCTTTTTTATCAAACATAGCGCTCAGATTTAATCCCGACCATTCTATATGGTCGTCTCTCCAGCGGATACCTGAAGCGTTGCTTTTAGATTCTACGGAGTTTAAACTCTTCCACTTAGATTTAAATCTCGGTTTACCGGATTTCCTAAACTGATAACGCTGAACCGACTTAAAAGCTCTTGACGATATTTTCTGAGCGGTATGCGCATCAAGATGTTCGCAGATAAAGCAGGAATTTTTACAAGCGGTTCCGTAAGATTGTAAATCGTAATCGGTAAATTTAAATAGTTCTGCGCATAATTTAAATATTTTAGTTTTATCGGGATTGTTTTTCGGCAAAGAACGGGCATATTGCCATTGTTTAGATTGTTTAATAAGTCTTAAGCGTTTTAACGCTTCGCCTAACACAGCGTTGTAGAGTTGTCTTGCGGATTCAAATCTTGTATTTAAAGATTGTTCGTCCGAAGATGTTGTTATTAGCGGTAACTCTAATATAAATGAAGTGTCTTTTAATTTATTCATATTGTTATTATATAATAAAATAAACATTAATACAAGAAAACAAACAATGGATAAGCTTCGCTGTACTTCGTTTAGCTATTTATCCCCATTACTAAAGTAAGGGGGCTTGCATAGCTATTTTTTCGGTCAAAATACTGAAAAATTTAAAAGACAAACCGCTTGTGTTAAAAGGTGGAACTGCCTTAATGCTATATTACAATCTTGACAGGTTTTCCGAAGACATTGATTTTGACACATCAGTAGATAAGGATATAAATATAACATCAGATTTAAACATAGTAGGGCATTTAAATATCGTTAAAGACACAGAAACAACTAAGAGATATAAAATAAATTTACATCCTGATAGCTCAAATAATGCATTATTCCTTAAAATTGAAATATCAAGAAGAAATAAAAATATTTCTCGTGATGATTTAGAAATTAAAGACGGTATAAAAGTTTATAAAGTTGAAAAAATAATTGATCAAAAATTAGAAGCGCTGAAAAATAGGACCACTTCAAGAGATTTATATGATGTAATTTTTCTTGCAAAAAATTATTTTGATTCTTTTAATGAAAATAATAAAATTTATTTAAAGTCTTTGTATGATAATCTTGATACCACCTTTAATATGTTTTATCAAAGTTTTGCAGAAGACGGTATATTAAAAAATAAGTTTGTTTCGGTATTGTCAGATATGGAATATTTATATAATACACATTTCACTAAATTAAACAAAGAAAAAATTGACGATTTTCTTAATAAACAGGAAGACGTTTTTAAGAAAGATTCTAATGCCGGACAAAACAAAGGTCTTAAAAGATAATCGCCTAAGTCATTTCCATATCTCTCATCCTGACCGCCATTTTTAACGCCAGATTCATTTTTGAAATTGAATCTGTTAGCTGTTAGCTTATTTTTTCCGATAAAATATAATAGAATGCTAATTATGAAATTATTAAATAAAAAACAATGTTGTTTTTGGTTACAAATACAGACAAATTGTTTATATTTGATAAAATAATTTATAATTATTATTTAATATTTAGGAGGAAAAATGAAAAGGAAATTTTTATTATCGTTTATCTTGGTGCTATCCCTTATGTTTCTTTCAGGCTGTGCTGACGGCATGGGAAATAGCCGAATTTCTAATCAATCCAACCAGACGCTTTCACGTAAAATAATTAAAGGCAAGACGACTAAATCGCAAATCAAGCAGATGTTTGGCGAACCGGAGAAGACAACTTTTAACGGTAGAGGAGATTTAATGTGGGAATATAAATATCAGCATGACCATGATACCGTGGCAGCATATATCCCTGTTGTAAATTTATTTTCTAAAGATATAAAGGGACACAATAAGACGCTGGTTATTTTATTTAATAAAGAAGGAATTGTAAAAAATTATGCATTCAGCAATTCTGCAAACAGCATATCACTTGGATTTTAAAGATACTGGCGGGGCGGCATTCTTTTTTTTATAAGTTGTCGCTTTCAAATAATTATATAATATATATCGCTTTAATTTAAACATAACCTTAAATCATCATTAGAGACTATTAAAGTTGCTTCAATATATAATAAAGACTGGATTCCCGCTTTCGCGGGAATGACACCCGTCGGGTTAAAATTAAATCCTCTAAAAGTCATTCCTGCGAAAGCGGGTACGCTTTAAAGCCGTCGGCATTTAGACGGCTCATCCAGAAAAATAAATTTCTAACGGTGATTTAAGGACATAAATATCAATAAAGGACAGCGTTAAAAATAACCGCCCAATATACAATAAGATTATGTTAATATTGCAATAAATAAAAATGTAAAAATATAATACTTACCTCGTCTTGCTCGCATGGATAAAAAATTAGAATCGATAAAAAATTTGATTGATTTATTTATAGCATTAGGACACGAACAAGCATCAAATAATGATATAATCAAGCTCAAATTATATATTCAGCAGGACGGCATAAGTCTTTATTCAGGTGAACCTATAGAGTTATATAGATTATTTGAAAATGATTATTGTCAGATAGACCATATATTGCCGATATCTAAATCTAATAACAATATGTTTACCAATAAAACATTATGTTTTGCCGAAGAAAATCAAGATAAAGGCGACACACTACCGTTTCAATGGATGTCAAACAGAAAAAAGTTCACTGAGTTTAAAAAAAGAGTTATGAAAATAAGAGATGTAATAGGATTTGAAAAAGTAAATAATTTTTTTGCGGATAGAATATGATAGAATAGAGCGGTTAAGCCAATATTCAATTTTATGATTTTTGGAATTATTATATTATTATGATGTGAGATGTCTGTATATTTAAAAATATTATATTTATTGATAAAATAAAAAATAAAAATAAATATTAGTTATTATCTTCATGATAAAATATTTTTTTTATCTACGTAAATACCGTACCTTTTATTATATTTGCCTATTTTTGAAATTTTATAAACCGCAAATTCAAAAGGATTTAAATGCTGTTTTAATGTTTTATTTATTTTTGATATATTCTGGCTGAAAAAATCTTCTCCCTTCCCGTCATTTTTAAAAGATTCTTGTAATCGGTCGTATTGTCCGCTATTTTCCGAATAAATAATATTATAAAATCCTAAAAGACTTTTATATGCTTCCTGAGAACGCATTTCATTCAATGACATATAGCAATCCGTGCAGTCGCCGCAAAATTCTTGAACGCATTTCTTTTTTAAAGATAAAAAAAGATTATAAATGCAAATTTCAATCGGTTTTAAGATAACTTTTTTACTTCCTAAAAGCAGCGCACGATTTTTTAGATCTATAGATATAAGCTTTGTGCCGCAATAATCTACTTTTTTTTGAACAATGCTGACAAGGTCATCGTAAAATAATTCATCTTTAATATTTAAAAAATTTCTTAGTCTGACAAATATTATTTCGGAACATACTATTTTAGCGTCTTTAGTGTTGATAATTTTGATAATTTTTCCGTTTTTATCTTTTATTTCAATATTTTTTGGAGCAGGCGGGATATAGAAAAAATCTTTTATAGATTCAAAATCCGGCGATACTAACGTATGAGAAAGTATATCCTGCTCTCTGCCGTAAAGCTGCAAACCAAGAGATAAATATACGCTCATGGTTTTTCTTCCTCCGGCGATAGAGCATATGATTTTTGTGTTATTATCAATAGTCAGATTTTTTACATAATTTACTATTTCGTTGCCGATAATAGCGCTATCCATATCTGTGGCAATATCATTGATACATGAGTCTCCGCCAAGCTGTATAACCGAATTTTCGTCAAACTTTATTTTGTTAAAGCCAATATTACAATCTGATAAAAATTTGTAAAACGCCCCATCTTTCCTATTTAAAAGTGAATCGACAATGATATCTTTCCCCTTCTGAGTCGTGAGGACATTAATTTCATCTATCCATATCGGCGGTTTTTTCTCAATCAGATAATAATATAATGTTTCCGTAATAATCTGGGGAGTGAGTCCCGCAACGCATACTAATATGGTTTTCATAATAATTTTACCTACAATAATAATTACCGGATAGTTAAATGGTTGTTGTAGTGAACTCTATTACTAATATCCATTAATAAATATTATCATAACAATATATGAAATTATTGAATAAAAAACAATATTGTTTTTGATTACAAATATTTGAAAGTTATATATATTAAAACAATGTTAATGCGATGAATATTTAACAATATATGTTGAAATTATATGTTGAAATTGGATAATTCAATAATTTTTTTAAAAAATTGGCAATTAAGTTGAATTACATTAAATTAAATTAATTATTTAGGAGGAATGAGAATGAAAAAAATTCTATTTTTATCTGTGTTGACGTTATTTTTTGCATTGACTGCATTTTCAGTAAAAACGGCGTTCGCGTCAAATTTGTATTACAATAATTATTATCTCGGTTTAAACGGGGGATTGGCTGATACGAGTCTAAGCGGAATATCTTCAAAATCCGGCGGGACTTATAATCTTACGTTCGGTAAAAATTTCAATATTAACAAAATGATTATAGGAGGCGGTGTTTTTCTCGGATATGCCGATAACGGCTCATATTCGTATTCTAACGCAAGCGCGAGTCTTCACTCTGCATATTACGGAATATTTTTAAAAGGAGGCTATGATTATCATAATATTATGCCTTTCGTAAAATTAGGCTATATAGATTACGCATTTGTCGGAACTTCCAACACCGGTACATATTGTTTTGATATTGAAGGCAGTACTGAATGCAGCAATGCCAGCTATGTATCTAATATGAGTTCCGAAGGCGGACTCTTATACGGCGCAGGAGTTGAATATATGTTTAATCCAAACTGGGGAGTAACGGCTCAATATTTTGGCGGGGCACTGTCTGGCAGCGATAAAGTCAACAACTTTACGGTGGGAGTAGATTTTAATTTTTAACTTTATAATTATTTTTAATTAATTATAGACGCTTAACTTTTTTATTATAATATTTATTATTATAGTAAAATATGCGGAAAACTAATTGGATATTTTTTGGCGGGCGATTTTTAAAAACAGATTTATTTTTAAAAATCGTCATCGCCGAAATTACTGTCAAAGTCGTTGTCGTCGTTCAATCCGCTATTATTAAAACCATTGTTATCGAAGGTATCGTTATTATTATTCCCAAAATCATCATCGTTATTAATATCGCTATTATTAAAATTATCGTTGTCCGTGCCGAAAGGATTTCCATTTACGTCTATTCCGCTATCGTCAATCATTGGAAGGCCGGTCGCAGGATTTATTTCCGGATCGTCATTATTGTTATTGCTGTCAAACCAGTTGTCGAACATGTTTTTAAATATACCCATGATAAATATTCTCCTTGTTTTTATAATTTGGTTTAAAGTTTACAATTAACTTAAAGTTTATAATTAGTTTAAAACCCTTGATTAAATTTTATAACAATTATATTAAAAGTCAAATTTCAACAAAATAAATGCAATTAAAAAATATATTTGGTATAATTAAATAATATTATGAGTAAAATTATATGTAATATATACAGCAGATAACGTTAAAAATGTATAAAAAGATTATAACAGATTACCTCAAATCCAAAATACAAAGTCTTCGGACAGTGATTATATTTGGCAGTTTTGCAAATAATTCCGAAAACAGATGCAGCGATATAGATATAGCATTTTTATCTTCAAAAAAAATTTCAAATATACTAAAGATGGGAATTGCAGGAAGAATTAGCCTTAATAATTGTAAAAATAAAAAACAAGAAAACTGCTTGACATTATTCAATAAAAAAATATACATATTAATAATACAATATTATTTTATTATATATTTATACAAATAATATTAAAAATTATTTATTAATAATCCCTCAATTCTTAAATAATGAATAAATTAATTAAATTACTAAAAAATCATAAAGATTATATAATTTTAAGTATTCTAATTAGTTTATGGCTTATTGTGCTTGGAATACTAAGTGTTTATTTTGCAAATATAATAGATGTTTTATCCCGATATTTATTCCATTTTGTAAGTAAAAATATCGTATTAATTCTTATTATTAAATCGTTAATTATAATTTGCATTATCATTTTGCTAATTTATTTAATATTTAAAAATAAAAAAAGATTTAAATTTTATAGTATCGCCAATGAACAAAATCTCGGTGAAAATAAATTTAAAGCAATTGTTTTGCCGATATCATTATTTAGAGATTATAATCAATTAAAGATTGAAGAGAATGGACAAGAAATTTCAATAAAATTTAAGGATAATTTTAGTTTTCAAATTAAAAATGGCGAAAACTATGATATAGACTGCATAAATAATTTTTTTAATGAAATAAAAAAATTTGAAAAATTAAAACAAAATAGATTAGGATTTAATTGGGAAGTTCCTTTAAAAATTATTTATAAAATAAAAAAAAATCAAACTAAATGTCCAGATTGTTTAAAGTATATTGTATTATTAGGTACTGAAGGTCAATTAAGCTCAAACCCTTTCAATAATAATATGCGGCAAAATAACGATTTTAATTCAAGTAATAATAGTAATGACAATAGTTCTTACCCGCAATTAGATAAATTAGAAAAGCTGATGAAGATTTTTTTCTCCAATCATTCCGATAACAACAATGATATTAAAATAATCAAAAGAAAATTAAATAATTTTGAAAATTTTACTGAACTTTCTGAAAAATTTGAAGAAATAGAAGAAGATATTAAAAAAGAATATTATAAAGAGTTTAAAGAGTATAGTTATAATAAAATTAAAAATTATGAAAATTTTAAAGAAATTAATGATACTGAAATAGCTTATGATATTACAGGAGGACAGAAATTAGTCAGCGTCGCCGGTACATTTTTTTCATTAAAATCTCAAAGTCCTATATTGTATGTGTCTCAAAATAATAATGATAATATAAAAGTGATAAATGCTATTTATAAAATGGAACCCCCCGAGTAAAAATCAAACAGGCAAAATATTGGTATAAGAAATAAATATACTAAAATTTATGAAATAATCATTAATTGAATAATTTAAATAATAAATAAAAAACAATGAATATAATAAATAGTCAATTTTTTATTTTTTAAAAATATTTCTTTTATTGGTTCATTGATTAAAAAGTGATTTAATATTTTCTTAATATAATAATTTAATATATAAAATAACAATAAAATTTATGAAGTTAATTTTTCTATTTTAATTAAATTAACATAAAATTTACTAATTTTATTAAATATATATAATAAATAGGATAAATTAATATGGATAATTTCAGCGACAGTTTTAAAATTGTTATTGCTTCTTTATTTCATGATGTTGGAAAAGTAAGGCAAAGAAGCGGAAAAACGATTGGAAATCGTGATAATGAACAATATATAGTAAATAACGAATATTTTCATGCTGCGCATACAGCTGAATCAATAGATGATGCCGATTTGTCGGATATATTTCCTTTTTTAAAAGATTTAGCTTCATCTCATCATAAAAAAGACCTTTCAGAATTTGAATTAATTATTCAAAAAGCCGATCATTTAGCAAGCAGTTTAGATAGAGATGATCAAGGTTCAAATAATATCGGTGCTAATAAGACAAATGAAAATCAGAATAAATATAAAGAACAAAGTAATTATAAACTGTGCAGATTAAATCCAATTTTTTCTCAAATAAATTTATCCGATGTTGATGCTAAGCCTGAAAATAACATAAAAATCCCAACTTTGATATATGATGTTGATATTCTAAATTATAAAACAAAACCGTATATTATTGACGATAATCTAAAAGATTATAAAAAAGAAGAAGCTGAAAAGCATTATCTTAGTTTATATGAAAGATATATTAAAGATTTAAAAAAAATAATATTTGTAGGAAGCAATTTTAATGAAAAAAATTATATAACTTCTTTAATGTATTTGAACGAGAAATATTTTTCATTAGTTCCTGCTTCCTGCTATAAAACTTCCCCTGAAAGTTCTTTAGCCGATCATTCAATTGCCGTTGCGGCTATTGCAAACGCCCTGTTAAATCTGTTAAATCAACAAAAATTGAAATCCAATAAAAATAATAATAACCATGATAATAGTTTAAACGCAGATAATTCTAAAGAAAATAATTTTTGTTTAATCCAAGGCGACTTTTCAGGCATTCAGGATTTTATTTTTTCGCTAAAAGGCGATTCAAATAAATATGTTGCAAAAATATTAAGAGCCAGGTCTTTTTTTTGTATCTATGATTACAGAAAAAATAGCTCATAGATTATGTAAAAAATTAGATTTAATGCCTTCCTC
>DAHXMB010000189.1:0-13037 GCA_027365695.1 Candidatus Acididesulfobacter sp.
GAATTTCTTTTCTATAATAATCTTCCTTCTTTTCTTCTTTTTCTTCCTTATGTTCTCCTTTAATAATTAATACATTTTTATGTACTTCAAGTTTCCTTACAAGCTGATAATTTTTAATATCGGATTGCGTTATATCGGCTAAAATTTTATCTTTTAAAACCGGTATAAAATGTTTAGAAGCCGTTAGTCTGACTTCAATTGTTTTTCTCGAAACCGTTTGTGATTTTATATATTCTTCCCAGATGACTAAAAAAGTTTTTTCAGTTTTAAATTTTACAGGTATATCAAATCTTTTTCTAACCACATCAGCGTTAAGGGCGGCCGCTACTTCCTGGGCTAAAGATTTATCTTTTGTTTTGCAGGAATAGCGGTAAACCTTTTTATCGGCTTGAAATTCGCACCAGTAAATATTGCCTCGTTTGTATAATCTCATAAAAAAATGTGTGGGTTTTTGTGTGTAAATTTTACATAATTTTACATAATTTTACATAATTTTTACATTTTTGTCAAATGAGATGAATTGTTATGAAAGGTTTTAATTCAGTGTTTTTGAATGGTCGGGACGACAGGATTTGAACCTGCGACCCCCTGCACCCCATGCAGGTGCGCTACCAAGCTGCGCCACGTCCCGATGACTTAAAATTGTATTAGATAAATCTTGTATGCATTTTTGTTTTTTACTTATAACACTTATCAAATGAAGTACTATTATAGAATTTTATAGTCTTTAATAAATTTTTTAAATAATATAAACGATTATTTTATAATAATTATTATAAAATATTCTAAATATTCTAAATATTCTAAATATTCTAAATATTCTAAATATTATTAAATATTATTAAATATTCTAAATATTATTATATATTATATATATAAAATTACCACGTTATTATTTTATTGTCAACAATTGATAAATAATATATCATAATTATGAATTATATAATATTTAGCATTAAAACATAAAACAAAATAAAACTAATAAAATAAAACAAAAAAAATTAATAATGAAAATAAATATACTTTAATTCTTCCATAGAAATTTACTTTCTGGATTCCAGCATACGCGGGAATGACATAGAGAGGATTTACAGTTTCACCCGCTATATGCAGTCATTCCGAAGGAAAGCAGAAATTAGGTATTGCTGTTTATTGCATAATATAATTACCAATTATTACAAAATACATGCTGCTTATCATTGAAATATCATTGATAGTTTCTATGGAAGAATTAAAGATATAAATTAAAATATAAATAATAAAATATATTCGAATAATTAACTATAAACCATAATAAAAATTTATAAAAAAATAAATAATAAATTATGAATAATATATTCCATTTATTTAATGATAAAAATTTAGTATTAGGTAATTTAAAATTATCAATTTTATCTGTTATAGTAGTAATTTTAGTTCTTATATTTTCTTATATATTATCTCATTTATCAACAAAGATTTTAAAAAAAGAATTTTTAAAAAAATCTTCGTTACACAAAGGTACTAAGCTTATAATTGAAAGGCTTATTAAAGTATCTTTTTTTGTAATCGGTTTTTTTGTCAGTTTCCAAATTTTAGGTGTTAACTTGGATTCGCTTGCAATATTTGCTGGTATTATAGGTTTAGGTATAGGTTTCGGCATTCAGAATATTTTAAGTAATTTTATTTCGGGAATAATAATACTGTTTGAACAACCTATAATGGTGGGCGATTATCTCACAATAGGCAGTTTGGACGGCGTTGTTACTGAAATAAGAACAAGAAGCACTACCGTCACAACAAGAGATAACATTAGAGTTATAGTCCCAAATTCTACTTTTATATCGGAGAATGTTATTAACTGGTCGCGTGAGGATTCTAAAGTTAGAATCCATATTCCCATCGGCATAGAAGAAACTGCTTCAAAGCTTGATTTGGCAAGAGATATTTTGCTTCAAATAGCTTCAGAGCATCCTAAAGTTTTAAAAGAACCTAAACCAAGCGTCTGGTTTGAGACATTCGGAAATTCTACATTTAATCTTACTCTTCTTGTCTGGGTTGAATCCGCTATTTTAAGACATTATATAGTAAGCGATATAAATTTTGAAATAGCAAAAAAATATGCAGAATATGGCGTAGATATATCTTATCAGTATACGAATTTATTATTTAAAAATGATATGAATATAAATAGTATTAATAGTAACAATGACAATAACAATAACATAGATAAGATATTAAATACAGGCAATAGCATACAAGGACAAGTGCAAGACGGCAATTATGCAGAGAACAAGAAACAAAATGTAAATAATGTAAATAATACTAATGCTCAAAGTCGGAATATAAATGATACAGATAGAGGCAGTTTAAATAACTTAAATAAAGATTGACGTGCTGATTGGGAATATAATATTTATTTAAATTTAAAAAAATATTATATTGATTAGACTTTATTCTTCTATAGAAATTATCAATGATAAGCAATACAGGATGACCGCTTTGTTCTCTGCTTATAACCTTGTGAACAGAAACGCAGTGCGTTTCTATATTCGGAACTTTCCTGCTTTCCTTCGGAATGACTGCATATAGAGGGTGAAACTATAAATCCTCTTTTAGTCATTCCCGCGTAAGCGGAAGTTCAGAAAGTAAATTTCTATGGAAGAATTAAAGTAAGAGTCTGCTCTTGAAAATCTAAAAAACTGCAGTATAATAGAATATAGGAGAGAAGATAAAAAGTTAAATTGATTAAAGTTATTAATATTAAATTTATTTGTTGATATTTTATATTTAATGAGGAGGTATTTTTATAATGGCAAACATTTCATGGTGGGATCCAGTATATAACGATGTTAGAAATGATGTTGGAAAGATTTTTTCTGAATTTATGCCTTCAACTATGAAAAGATTTTGGGGCATGACTCCAGGAATAGGCGAGCCCGCGGTAGATGTTATTGAAAAGGATGATTTAATAATAGTAAAAGCATCTATCCCAGGCGTAAATAAAGAAGATATTAAACTTGAAGTACATAAAAATGTATTAATTATTAAAGGAGAACATAAGGAAGAAAAAGAAGAAAAGAAGGAAGATTATTATAGAAAAGAAATTCAGTACGGATCATTTTATAGAAGCGTGGAATTACCGTCGGATGTAGAGAGCGAGTCTGCCGATGCTGTATTAAAAGACGGTATGTTGGAAGTAAGTCTGAAAAAAGTTGCTGTTCCAAAACCTATTAAAATTGAAATAAAATAAATTGAAGTAAATCATATTCATATTCATATTCATATTCATATTCATATTAATTATTTAATTATAATATTAATTAATTTAATTAAAATCTTGGCCGCTTTAAACCTTTTTAATGCTTAATTATAAGCAATAAAATATTTAATAGTTATATTGTATTAAATATTTTAAACGATTCAGGTTTAAAGCGGCCATTTTTATATTTTAATTTTATAATTTATTAGAATGTTTATTGCATAATATAATTATAATTCATAATATAATATAATATAATATAATATAATATATAATTTTAGAACTAAAAAAAATGCTTGCGTTCGCCTTTTGTTCGTATTATAATTCAACATATAATAAAAATATGTATTATAATTTTTGTGTCATAAATAATAACAACAACAATAAGAATAATAAAAATATTTAATATTATTTAGAAAATATATTATATTAAAAAATTAAATAAATTTTATTAAAAAATTTTATAACAATATGCTGAGTAAAAAACAAAAAGATGTTCTTGATTTCATAACGAATTATATTGACAGCAGGGGTTATTCGCCTTCTTATAGCGAAATAGCCGATGCTTTTGGTTTATCTTCAAAATCTACCGTATTTAAACATATCCAATCATTAACCGAAAGAGGTTTCATTAAAAACATTCCGGGTAAAAAGAGAACATTGCAGGTTATCGGCAGCAGAGAAAATTTGATCCGTTTAATAAAAAATACAAAAAACTGTCGTACGGGAAACGGCATTATAAACGGCAATAATATAAATATTAATAATACGGTTATTGCAATGGATAATATTGATAACGCCGGCGATATAGTCAATAATAATATAGATATAGTAAATTATAGCTCTGATGCAGACATTCTCAATACGCAGCGCAACTTTATCCATTTATACGGATATATTGCCGCAGGTTATCCTATAGAAGCTATCCAAACTGATGAAATGATAGAATTGCCTGAAATTTTGGCAAAAAATAGCGGCAAAAAATTATTTGCTTTGAAAGTGAGAGGCGATTCTATGATAGAAGATATGATTTTAGATGGAGACATAATTATATTAAAAGAATGCAATGAAGTTCCTAACGGAAAAATTGTTGCGGCAATAGTAAACGATTACGAAGCCACGCTTAAAAGATATTATGCTTTAGAAAACGGTATGGTAAAACTTATGCCTTCTAATCCGGCATATAAACCTATTTTAATTAGTAAATCAAAAGTTAAAATAATAGGCGAATTAAAAGGTCTTATACGCAAGTACGGGTTTTAAATCAAATTAAATATCGTTATCATCTGCCGCATCATCTATAGCTATATTATATTATTAAAATTATTATTATATAATAGAATATTTTTATTTTTTATAGATAATTAAGTTTTATATTTAATTATCTGATAAATATTTAAAATTAATTTGTTGTTATCAACTATTAATTTATTTGATTATTAAATAATAATTATTTAAAATAGTTATAATTTGAATTTAATAATCAAAAAAATTAAGAATCAAAATGCAAAATAAAAATCAAAATAATCGTAATACAAATCACAATACAGATAATAAAGCGGATAAAACTATAGCAGCAGGTCCGATAAATATTATAAAAGAATACGTAGATAATCCCTACGGCGAAGAAGTCGCTATTTTTTTGCATCCTGCGCATATAAAATTATTGGATATTAAAGATAAATTTATAGAATCGTTTTATAAATCCCTTGCTCATTCGGAAGGACCGGCAGGCGTTTTGTCTATTTTAACTAAAGAAGAATTTGATGACCTTAAAGCCGGTCAAGGAAAACATTTTGAGAAAATGATAAGCCCTGATTTAACTTTAGAAGAACATAAATCAATGGCAAATTCAGTAGGAATAATTCATGTATGCAGCGGAATTGATTCCGACTGGCTTATAAAATCTTATGATTTATATTTAGATATTTTACAAAAAGATCTCATAGATTCGGTTAGAATGCGTCCTGCGCTATCGGTAGTTTCAAGACGTCTCAGTCTTGATTTACGGTGGCAATTAGATTCATATAGGCAAATAGAAAAAGAAAGGAAAGATGCTTTTAAAAAAATTGACGAGTTAGTCTGGAAAGCCGAAAACTATAGTGAATTAATTGAAGATATTGTGGATATATTATACAGAATGCAAGAAGTTAACGGAGCCGTTATAGGGAGATTTGACGGTGATAATATATATAGAGCGGAAGCATTGAAAGGCAAACCGCTTGAAATTTATTTTAATAATTTAGATAAAGGTATCGGAGTTCCTGTTATGGGCGATTCTACCCGTCAGGAAGGACAGGGTAAAATTGGACTTGCGCTCAGGACGGGAGAAATTCAAACTGTTAGAAATTATAAAAAAGACGGCAATGTTTCATTATGGAATGATTTATATAAATCTCTGAATGCAAAATCTGCTGCCATACTGCCACTTAAAATAGAAGATTCCGTTTTTGCCGTCTTAGTTATATTTTGTCCTTTTGTGAACGGATTTGACAGTCCTGATTGTAATGATTTTTTAAGTTATTTACAGCATATTTTATCATTCGGACTTGAAAGATTACAAACAGCAGAAGGAACTCCTGCAGTTCAAAACATTTTACAGCGTCTTAAATATCGCAATCTTCTGCGCGACGATGGTTTAGTTATGTATTATCAGCCCGTTATAGACCTTAAAACAGGCGAGACGGTGAAAGTTGAAGCTCTTGCCCGTTTAAAAGACGACAATTTAATTATAGCTCCGGGTCAATTTTTACCGTCATTTAAATCTGAATGTCTTTTTGAGCTTTATAGAGCAGGTTTTAAACTTATGCTTGAAGATTATAAACTTATGCTAAAAGAAGGTATTTTTATTGACATTAGCATAAATTTGCCTTCGCATGGACTTATAGACAAAAGATACTTTGAAATAACTAAGTCTTTGCTTGAGAATTATCAATTATTTCCATATAATCAAGGTATTATTAATAGTAATTCAAGAAAAGAGACCAATAACAACAACAATAATAATAATAATAATAACGAAAGCAATAGTAATAAAAATATTAATACCAGTAACAACAATATTAATAGCAATAGACATATTAATGCCAGTAATAACAACAACAATAACAATATTAATATCGGCATCATTAATCATATCGGCAATAATAGCAACAATAATAATGATGATAATAACGATAATAACCAAAGAGTAAAACTTGGAAACATAAACATATTGTATCTTGAACTTTTAGAAAGTGATGTTTTAAAAATAGAAGATATGAAAGATGTAAAAGCTAAATTTAATCCATGGTTAAATTTAGGGCTGAGATTTGCTGAAGACGATCTCGGGTCAGGCTATAGTTCCCTCCTAAGACTTCGCCAGCTGCCGTTTGAAGTGGTTAAAATTGACCAGGGATTAGTCAAGGAAGCTTATCATGACCCGTTAACGGTTATTGAACTTATGTCTCACTTGATAGATTTATCCCATGCTTTGGATAAAAAAGTTGTTGTGGAAGGTTTGGAAAGCTATGGGCTAATTGAAGCTGCCGCAATTCTTGGAGCGGATTACGGACAGGGCTATGCTTTCTCAAAACCTATACCTGCTAACGAATTTATAAATTGGTTTTATGATAGAAAATTAAACATTGCATTTAACCATATAAATAACAAAGTTGAGGAAAATATTAACGAAAATATTAATAATATAAAAAATAAAAATGTAAATAAAAATGTAAATATAAATAAAAATATAAACATAAATGCAAATGCAAATGGCAATGTTAATAAAACTAACGATATTAAAGATTTTGATAAAAATTCAAAAAAAAATATACTGCCTGACCAAAACCTTAAATCAGATTTAAATGACAGTATAAATATTAAATGCAGCTCAATTACTTTTATGGGGGCTTTAGCAAGTATAATGCGTTTTGAAAAAAAATTAAAAGCGGTTGACGGTCGGCTCAAGGCTTACATAGCTGGCAATTATTGCGGTCTTGAGGAATATATCAGTAAAAATAATAGCGATGCCGCCGTAATATCCGAACTTGAAGAAGCGCACAAAAAATTTCATAAATATGCTGCCGAATATGATTTACATTCTGATAAATATCAAAAAATAAGGCAATATTTTATAGAGCTTTTGAAAAAATATTTGCCTAAATAATCCAAAATTACCGATAGAGATTATTAAAATAGCTTTAAAGCCGTCGGCATTTAGACGGCTCATCCAGAAAAATAATTTTCTATCGGCAATTTTGGGTCTAAATATATTGATTGACGATGAAATTTTATTATATTATATTATAATATATCTTTAAATTTAGAAGATAATATAATAATAATTAAGGAAAATTAAAGTTGTCGCTATTTATGCATTCTACCCCCCCCCCCCAAAAAAAAACGCAATGCAAAAAAATTGTATCAATGATAAAAAATAAAAATATAAATTTCGCAGGCGGTTTATTTATAATTATTGTTTTATTAATCGCAGGTGTTTTATTTTTTACTGGTCCGAACCATATAAAAAAAATTTCCTCATTTAATTCAAATCTTTTATTAAAAACGATAAGATTAAATAACGATATACGAAATATTAAAAGCAGCTTGAATAAGGTTATATATTACAGCGCTTTAAAACCTTCGCCGATTCAAAAAGAAGGATTTAAAAAAGCACTAAATAAACTAAATCTCGTGTTTAAAAAAACCGATAGACAGTATAAAGAGTTTAATATATTTATTAAAAAAAATAGCATTTTTTTAAAAAATAACCGTCAAATTACGCTATATTTTAACAAATCATATTTTAAATGGAGAAATATTAGCAAACCTATCCTTGCAACAATTATAAAATATCCTAAATATATATCGCCTAAAATATCTTATAAGATTTTTTTAAGAGATACTCTGTATTTGTCTCATTTGCCTATGACAAACATTATAAAAGCAACAAGGATATATTTTTTAAAGATTATGAATATTGCCGTCTATATATTTATAGTAGCAACCGCCGTAATTATAATCATACTAATTTTATTTTTTTATTATTTTAATAAATTTAATGAAATTTTACTGAAGAGCGAACAAAGATTTAAATCTTTGTTTTATAACCTGCCGCTTATTGCTTTTATTCTTGATATTGAAACAGGTAATTTTATAGATGTTAATAATGTCGCCGTTAAGTTTTACGGGTATTCAAAAGATGAGTTATTAAAGATGAACATAGAAAAAATAAATATTTTTACCGATCCCCAAGAACAAAGAAAATTTAGAAAAATGGCGGTGGAAAAAGAGAGTCATAATATTTTTTTTAAACATAAACTTAAAAATGGGGAAATTAAAACAATTCAATCTTTTGGAACTGCTGTTGATTTAAACAATAAACTTTATTTGTTAATAATAATTTTAGATACAACCGAAAGAAAACTATTAGAAGATAAGCTCAAAGAATCGGAAGAGTTGTTCAGAATAATGACGGAAAATTTAATAACGGGAGTGACTCTTTACCGTGAAAAATACGTTTACGTAAATCCGACGGCTGAAAGCATGTTAGGCTACACGCGAGATGAAGTTTATCAAAAATATGTCTGGGATTTATTTCCCGATGAGCTTGACAAAAAAATAATAAAAAAAGGAACAGAAAAAAGATTAGATGGAGAAATGTTGCAATCTTCTACCCATACGCTTAAAGCTTTAACAAAACAAAATAAGGAAATTTGGCTTTTAATATCAACTTCAACCGTAAAATATAAAGATAAATTTACCGCCCTTGCAAGCTTTATAGACGTGACCGAAATGATAAATTTAAGAAATGAACTTGAACACGAGAAAGAGTTTTTTAAAATATTAATTGAAAATATATCCGCGCCTATAAGCCTTAATAAAGAGAAAATGATATATGTCAACCCTGCGATGGAAAATTTAACAGGATATTCCAAAGAAGAGCTTTATAATATGAATATATGGGATATATTCTATGTAAATAACAAACAAAAAGAAGAAATGAAATCAAATATTAAAAGAAGACTTAAAGGAGAAAAATTTATAAGTCAATATATCTTTAAACTTAAAAACAAAAATAAAACTAAATTGTGGGTTAAAGCGATAGCCGCCACTATATTTTATAATAACGAATGGGTTGTTATGGGCGTATTGACCGATATAACAAATGAAATATTGGAAGAGCAAAAGATTTTAAAAGAAAAGGAAAATTATAAATTGCTATCGGAATTTGACGATTTAACAGGAATTTACAATAGAAGAGCATATAAGGCTAAATTTCACGAACTTTTTAATACGGCAATGAGATACGGCAGACCTTTATCCCTCATAATGTTTGATATAGATAAATTTAAAGATATTAACGATAATTTAGGTCATCAGGCAGGAGATATTATTATTAAGGAAATATCTGACGCTGTAAAAGAAAATCTGAGGATAGCCGATTATTTTGCCAGAATAGGCGGAGAAGAGTTTATGATAATTTCCCCTGAAACAAATCTAAATAATGCGAAAGAATTTGCAGAAAGACTTAGATTAAAAATTGAAAATCATAATTTTTCAACAGGAAGTAAAGTTACTTGCAGTTTTGGAGCGGTAAGCCTTAACAAAAACGATACTCAAGGAAGTCTTGAATATAGAGTTGACCTTGCGCTTTATAAGGCAAAAGAAAACGGAAGAAACAGAGTAGAGGACGCCTAATTTGCAATTTGCTAATTGTATAATTTGTAATTTGATGGGGACCGTTTAAATTTTTATTTAAAACTCTAAAACTTTTTGTGTAGATATTTTTTTAGCGGCATAAGAAAAAGTTATTGCCTTATATCCCAACCTTGTATAAAGTTCTAACGCAGGATTAAATTTTAGCTGCCCTCTTGTTTTTCAATAAATATAAGATAATATAATACAGAATATAGTTGCAAAATTAAAGTAATTTTATATTTTAATTTATTTTTAAAAAGGAGGAGTTATGCTTGCGCAAAAACGATTTTTATTATTTGCTGCGATAGCGATTTTTATGCTTTCTTGTATAATAATCGCAGCTAAAAATGTGTATGCGGTTAATTTAAAAAGTTTTATTTTAAAACCTGTTCCGATTCCTAAAAATAACCCGCAGACTAAAGAAAAAATAAAATTAGGCAAGGTGCTATTTTTGATAACAGATTGTCCGGCGATGGCAGTTTATCCTGCGCATCCTGCCATGTACCAGCAGACGGTTTTACGACTCCTACGAGGCTTTCTCAATCATATCCTACCACACAGCATTGGCGACATACTCCCTCCGTTATAGATTCAGGGTATCTTAAATTTTTATTTTGGGACGGCAGAGCGGCATCTTTGGAACAACAAGCGTTGGGACCGATAACTACTCCGTTTGAAATGAATAAACACATTCATTACTTAACGGCAGAACTTTACGAGATTCCTGTTTACAGAAAAATGTTTAGGCAGGTATTTCACGCAAAGAATATTATTACGCCGGAAATGGTAGCTGAAGCAATATCGGCTTTTGAGAGAACTATAGTCGTTACCAAAACCCCATTTTACAGTTACATAAAAGGTAAAAAGCATGCGATGTCAAAAAAGGCTATAGCTGGATTTAAATTATTTATCGGGAAAGCTTCATGCATAAGGTGCCATTACGGTCCAGTGTTTACCGATAATAACTTTCATGCTTTAGGAGTACCTCCTCTGCATCTTAAAGGCAAAAGAGCAAAACTTGTCGCTGAAACAAGGCATTATTTTACGTATGTAAATGCGCACCTGAAAAATTCAAACAGAGTTAAAAGAGATATGGGCAGATATCTAATAACTCATAAAAAATCGGATTTATATAAATTTCTCACGCCAAGTCTTATAGATGTAGGAGAAATGGGACCATATTATATGCATAACGGAAGCATAAAAGGTCTTTTAAATGTTGTAAAATTTTTTAACAAAGGCGGCGGAAATATACCTAATAAATCTAAATTAATTAAACCGCTGCATCTTACTTTGAAGCAGGAATATGAAATAGTTGCCTTTTTAAAAGCTTTAGACGGACCAAAATTTAATATAATTGCGCCGAAACTACCGCATTTTATTAATAAATCTAAAGTTGCTTCTGCAGTTACTTCTATAACTACTTCTGCAACTACACCTACGCCTGCGTCAGCAGGTGCGCAATTTTTTGCAGCTCACGCGTGTTTTTCCTGTCATACGATAAATGGTAAAGGCGGTTCCATTTGTCCTAATCTTTCTCATGTCGGTTCACAAAGAACCCTTGCATGGATAAAGACTCAAATAATTACTCCATCGGCGCATTTCGCTTCAGGAAGTATGGTAACTATTAACGGTAAATCTTTTATGGCTGTTATGCCAAATTCTATAGGTATGTCTAAATCTCATCTTAATGCACTTGCAAAATACTTAGAGGGGTTAAAATGATTTCCAAAAATAATCCGATTTTTCTTGACAATGTTTTTTGTTAAATATATTATATTATTTAAATTTAATAAATTTATGTTATTGTAGTGTTTAAAAATAAATTATTCAATTTTAATTATTCATGGTTATACAGATTATATAAATGATTAATAATTTATATAATCATAAGTTTAATTTATTATTTATTAAAAGAAACTTTTATTAAATAATAATATATTAAAAGTTTCTTTTAATCATAAATAAAATATATATAGAATAATATAATAAATATAAATCGTTCTTTGAAAATTTAAGCTTAATTCCATTAATTATCTAATGGAAACGGAGGAACCAGAAATTTTGGGGCTAATATTTTCTTATTTATTAAATCAATAATGACAATTTGATAAAATAGCAAGGTGTAAAATAAATATAAATGGATAAAAATTTATTATATTTGTTTTTTTATTCTATTACTTTTTATTATTATTTTATGTATTGCAATTGATAATATAATAAGGAAATAAGGGATTACTCTTTACTCCTAGCCCGTCAGCTAACTTCGTAAGCTATTAAAGAGAATTTAAAAATAGTTTGATATATAAATTTGATATTTAAAATATTAATCTATAAAATAATCTTTATTACAGGTTATTTTAACTTTAATTAAGTTTCAATTAATTAATTATAGATTATATAGATATAGATTAAATTTAATATTTTTAATTAGATTTAAAGGTCCGATTATTTTATTATTTTATTTATCATTTTTACATTTTATTGATATGTTTATATTTTGGGTTGTATTTATAATCTAAAATAATCAAATTATTTACTACTTATTTATATGCTTATTTATTAACTTCTGATTTTTAAGAGATAAGATAATAAATATATAATTATTAGTAATTTCTTTAATAGCCGAAGGTTCTGTTTCCTTCGGCTATTTTTTTGCCTAAATTAATTTACTAAAGATAATATTAAAAATTACTTATACAAATAAATCGTAAATTAAAATATCGTAATGAAAATAAAAAATGGAGGATAAGAAAAATTATGATAGAAAATACTGTTCTTTTGATAGTTTCAATTATAGTTTTAATATATTTGTTTTATGTATTGATATATCCCGATAAATTTTAGAGTTTATTTATAAGAAATTTAAAGTTAATTATTATAGGCATTAAAGCGACATTAAATTTATTTTACGATAATGTGAAATTTTAGTTTGCTATAAACAATTCATTATTATCGGTATGGGTCGGTATGAAATAGTTTAAAGCCAAAATATGTTATTTAAAGTTTATAAAAATTTAATTAAACTAATTTTTACAGGAGATTTTAAAATGCTAACTTTTTTATTAGCTTTAGTTGCAATAGCAATTATGTATGCAAGTTTATTTTTATTAAT
>DAHXMB010000217.1:0-2072 GCA_027365695.1 Candidatus Acididesulfobacter sp.
TGAATTGCTTGAAATTAAAGATGAAAATATTTTTAAAATAAGAGCATACTCCAATGCGTCGCGGGTTATTAGTCAATTGCCTGGTAATATTGAAGATATTGCTTCTAAAGGTGAGTTAACGGAAATTCACGGCATAGGCAAAGATCTTGCCTCTAAAATAGAAGAATTAATTAAAACAGGGCATCTGTCTTATTATGACGAACTTAAAAAATCTATTCCTGTCGGCATTTTTGAATTGTTAAAATTAAGAGGATTAGGTCCAAAAAAAGCTAAAATTTTATACGAAAAATTAGGAATTAAAAATGCAGGGGATTTAAAAGATGCATTGGAAAATAATAAACTTTCGCAATTAGACGGTTTTGGAGAAAAAACAGTTAGCAATTTATTTGAATCTATAAAAGAATACAATACATACAAAGAAAGGTTTTTATATTTTAAAGCACGCCAGGAAGCTGATTTAATAGTCGCTTATTTACTAAATAAAGTAAATAGATCTATTTCAAATATTGAAATAGCAGGTTCATTAAGGCGAAAATTAGAAACGGCTGGGGATATAGATATTTTAGCCGCATCAAAAAAGCCTGAAATAATCAACGAAATTTTCATTAAATACGATAAAATAGTGCGCATAGAATCTCAGGGAAAAACTAAAGCAAGCGTTGTGCTTAAAAATGGAATGCGTGTTGATTTAAGAATAGTGCCGCCTGAAGACTATGTATATGCGTTGCATCATTTTACGGGTTCAAAACTTCACAATGAAGAATTAAGAACTCTTCAGAAAAGGCAAGGCTATAAAATAAACGAATATGGTATATACTTATTAAATAACGATTCAAATACGAACGGCTTAGCAGAAAATAATCTGAACAATAACTACCGAAATGAAAATAACGAAAATCAAACCAATTTTAACGAAAATAAAATAATAGTTAAAAGCGAAAAGGAATTTTATAATGTTTTCAATATGCAGTTTATTCCCCCGGAACTGAGGGAAGGTACCGGCGAGATAGAAGAAGCTCTAAAACAAAATATACCTGAATTAATAGATATTAAAGATATTCAGGGTGTATTTCATATTCATACTACTTACACCGACGGAAAAGAAAGCTTAGAGGGAATGGTTGAGGCAGCTTTAGAGAAAGATTTTAAATATATAGGTATAAGCGACCATTCAATATCTGCGCATTATGCTAATGGACTTAACGCAGATGAATTAAATTCCGAGATTGAATATATTGATAGGCTTAACGAACAATACAAAGGAAAAATTACAATATTAAAAGGCATTGAATCGGATATTTTAGAAAACGGAAATCTTGATTATGAAGACTCGGTGCTTTCCAAGCTTGATTTTGTTATAGCTTCAGTTCATTCTCACTTTAATATGTCTAAGGAAGAAATGACGGGAAGAATAATAAGAGCAATAAAAAATCCTTATACAACTATGCTCGGACATTTAACGGGAAGACTTATTCTTGAAAGGAAGGGCTACGAAGTAGATGTTTCTGCCGTTTTAGATGCTTTAAGCAAATACAGGACTATAATTGAACTTAATGCAAATCCTGAAAGACTTGATATTGACTGGCGGAATATCAAAGAAGCAATTTCTAAGTCTGTAATGCTGTCAATCAATCCTGATGCTCACAAGAAAGCGGGTCTTGATTTCATTGAATATGGAGTTAACGCTGCAAGAAAAGGTTGGGCGGCAAAAAAAAATGTTCTAAATACTTATAATATAAAAGAAGTTTTAGCTAAGATCAAAACAGTAAGGGAGTATAAGCTAAAATTATTTAAAACCGATAATATAAGATGATAAAAATTATTTGCATAATTTTAACATTTTTAATTTAACTTATATATTTGTATATATTAAATACATGAAAAAAATTTTATCTGTCGCAGGTTACGACGGCTCAAGCGCCGCCGGAATTACATCTGATGTAAAAATTTTTTCAAAATTCGGTATAATGGGTTTGTCCGCAATAACTGTGCTTACCGCTCAAAATCCCGACGATGTATATAAAATTATGCCTGTTCCGGAAGATTTTTTTAATTATGAACTTAAAGCGATA
>DAHXMB010000005.1:0-6504 GCA_027365695.1 Candidatus Acididesulfobacter sp.
CCGATTAATTATTCAAATAATTTTTAAATGATTCAATTAATAAATTTAAATTATCCCGAGTATCTCCTTCTCCATATATTCTCATAACATCTTCCGTGCCTGAAAGCCTTGCTAAAAGCCATGCATCATCTTCAAAAAATATTTTATATCCGTCAACGAAACTTTTATTTATTACTTTTTTCCCTTCAAAATTTGAAGGGAACGAACTCATTTTATTATCTATCGTTGCTTTAAATTTAGCTTTATCAACAGGTTCATTAATCCGTTTTGTGAAGATAGGTCCGAATTCATCCAAAAATTCTTTTACCAATATATTTAACGGTTTTTTATAAAAGGATACCATTTCTAAAATTAAAAGACAGGTAAATATACCGTCTTTATCCGGCGTATGATCTATAACGGTAAGCCCTGAAGATTCTTCGCCTGCCATAATAACTTTTTTTTCCGAGATTAATTTTCCGAGATATTTAAAACCGACGGGGGTTTCATAAATTTTAAATCCGTATTTTCTTGCAACTCTGTCAATAAGTGCCGATGTTGCAACGCTTCTTGCCGCATCACCCTTAATCCCTTTGCCTGAAATATAATAATTATACAGCATAGGCAAAATAATATTAGGCTCCACAAATTTGCCTTCTTCGTCAATTATTCCGTATCTATCCGCATCACCGTCGGTCGCAAGTCCTAATGCTATTTTTTTATTCCTGTCGTTTTTTTTATTATTTTCTTTATTTTCTTTATTATTATATTCTTGAATTTTTAGTTTAAGATCCGTTAAATTTTTATCGGAAGGGTCCGGCGCTTTCCCGGCTCCAAAAAAAGCATCTCTTTGGGTATTTAAAATATCAAAATTTATACCGTTTTCTTTAAGTACTTTGTCTATAACCCCGCTTGATGTTCCATGCATCGAATTTAAAAAAATATAAATATTGCCGTTGGATTTAATTAAATTAAAATCAATTTTATTTTCTATCAGATTAATATAATAATCTATAAAATTTACTTCTTTTAATAAAAATTTATTTTTTGCTTCATTAAATTCAATAAATTTATAATTCGGATTTTTAAGAAGTTCGTTTGATATTTTTGTAATTATCGTCGTATCTTCAGGAAGAGCCGGTCCTCCCCAATCGGGCGAAAACTTAATGCCGCTGAAATTATAAGGATTATGGCTTGCCGTAATATTAATAGCTCCCAAAGCTTTTTCTTTCAATATCGCAATTGCAAGAACAGGGGTCGGCGTAAAACTTTCGCAGTATAATACATTAAAATCGTTGGCGCAAAAAACCCCGCTTGCGCATTTTGCAAATTCTTCCGATAAAAAGCGGGTGTCATATCCTATAATTATAGTTCTGATAAGATTATTTTTTAAATCATTTTTTTGAATAAGACTTTTTTCGTTTAGGAAATTACATATTGCCTGAGAGACAATTTTTACGTTCTCATATGTGAAATCATCAGCAATTTTTCCTCTCCATCCTGAAGTGCCAAATTCAATCTCCATATTTTTTAATCTCCCGATAATTTATTATTTACTTAATTTAATATTCCAATATAAATTATATAAATATACTTCTTAATCATTGAACTGATCCTCTATAAATTCTATCGCAGAATTAATGGAATATTAAGATAATATTATTAAGATTAAGGATTAAAGATTAAGGCTAATTATATTTTTCCAATAAATTTTATTTTTTTAAACATCTTTTAAACATCTTAAGATTGAAAAGTGAATGTTCTTTCGTTTTTCCATTCTTCTATGTTGTTTTTAAATTGATTTAAAAGTTCAAGCGCTTCATCTTTAGTTTTACATTCAGAATAAATTTCAAAATATGCTCCTTCCGATGCGGGAGTGGATAAAACCCATCCGCATCCGTCTTTTTTGAAAAGTTTTATTCCGTCAACAAATAATGCATTTTCATCTCTATATGTTTCTAAAAATTTTCTCATAATAAAACCCTTTAATTCTATAGGACACGATACCGTAGTATATTCAAAATGGCTCGGCTCTATATATCTAAGTTCATTTTTAATTGAGGTATCTAATGTAGCCAGCATTTCTAAAAGTTTTATGATTGAATACATTCCGTCAAATGCCGGCTGAAATACGGGATATATGTATCCGCCTTCATTGTCTCCAGTAAAACATATTTGAGAACTTGCGGCTTTTTCCATGAGAGCGCTTGAAAAATTTTTTGCGGGAATTACTTCAAAGTTATATTCTTTTGCTAATTTATTTATATTAAACGAAGCATTTACCGGCACCGAAATAATTTTATTCTGATTTTCAGTCTTCATTACTAAAAGACTCATCAGCGAAAGAGCGGTGTTGCCATCAATTATATCGCCGTTTTCATCGCATATATAAATTTTTTCACCGCCGTTATCCATAAAAATACCGATATCTGCATTAATAGACTTAACAATACTTGAAAGATCTTTCAGCGATTTTTTAAATTCTTTTTCTGTTTTGGTTATTTTAGTCTGGTCAAGATTAGCATTCAAATGGACAGATTCAATTTCTAACTTGCCGATTATAGCCGGAAATATTTTACTGGAAGAGCCGTAAGAATAATCTATAACTATTTTAAAATTTCTTTTAGCAATTTTTCCTAAATCTATTGTTTTTAAAAATCCGTCCGTATAATATTCCGTTCCATGGGTCGGATAAAAAATTTCTCCCGTATCTTCCGAACTTACTCTTGCGAAATCTTCCCTGAAGAATAGCCTTTCTATCTTCTGTTCATTTGTTGGAGAAAGATCTAGCCCTTCCGAATCAAAAAATTTAATATTTATCAATTTTTTATCAAAAGGATGTTTTCTAACATGAATGCCGCCGAAAGTTTTATACTGCCTCGCTTGATATCTTGCGATAGATATCGGAGTATCGCTAAAATCATTTACATTAACGCCTACAGAAAGAATTCCCGACATTATAGCTCTCGAAAAAAGTCTGGAGGATTTATGGCTGTCTCTCGAAAATGATATTGTTTTAGACTTGCCTATAGATGCTCCAAAAGCAGCACCTAATTTTGAACAAAATTCAGGGGTAATTTCATAATTAGCAAGACCTGTAACCCCATATTGACCGAAAATTCTTGCGCTCCATTTATCTGACCATATTAAACTTTCCGAGAGTATTGCCCCATCTTCTACATTTTTAAACGGCCATATTTTAACGTTAGGATTTATAATGGCATTGTTTCCGATTATACAAACATCTGAAATAATTCCGCCTGTGCCGACAAAAACATTATTTCCTATTTGGGTTTTATATCCTAATATAATTTCCTGCATTTCGCATGAACTGCCTATGCGGGAATTTTTGCCTATAACAGAGCCGCTTACCGACGTATCTTCATGTATAATTACATTGTCTCCTATAACGCAGTTTTTAATTTTGCAGTGCTGCATTACTTTAATATTTTTGCCGAATATTGAATCCTCAACATCTGAAGTTATATCTATTATTGTACCTTCTGCAATATGTATATTTTTTTTTGTTAAATGTCCCCCGTCTATATTAATATGCACTTTTCCGGCAATGATATCAAGATGGCTTTGCCTGTATTCAGAAAGCGTACCTACATCCTTCCAGTAACCGTCGGAATTAAATCCATACAAATTCATATTATTTTTCATAATAGAAGGAAAAAGTTCTTTAGAAAAATCAAATTCTTTTTTTTCAGGAATAAATTTAAATACATTTTTATTTAAGATATAAATTCCAGTGTTTATAGTATCGCTAAAAACTTCCGACCATGAAGGTTTTTCAAGAAATTTATTAATTTTTCCTTCATCATCGGTAATAACTATTCCATAAGGAAGCGGATTTTCAACTCGAGTTAAAACTATCGTCGCATCTGAATTTTTTTCTTTATGAAAATCAATCGGTTTTTGAAGATTAAAATCAGTAATGATATCGGCGCTTATAACTATAAAATTATCTTCCTCAATAAATTTTTCCACATTTTTAACGCTTCCTGCAGTCCCGTAATCTTCTTCGGCTAAAATATATTTAATATGAACTCCGAATTTGCTTCCGTCTTTAAAATAGCTTGTTATAACTTCAGGCTGGACATAAAGTAAAATGATAAGGTCTTTAATTGAATATTTTTTTAATAAATTTATTACATGCTCCATCATCGGCTTGTTGGCGATATGAATCATAGGTTTTGGAGTGTTATTCGTCAACGGCTTAAGTCTTGTTCCAAAACCTCCGGCCATAATAACAGCTTGCATAGATTAATTTTCCTCCTTTTTTTATTTTATTATTGCGTGAAATATGATAAGTTATGATAAGTTATTTAACATATATTTAAATTATATCTTAAATTATTCAAAAAAATAACAAATTTAAATAAAAAATTATGCTATCTTACATATTACATTTAGATACATTGTTGTTTTTATTCATAAATAATAATTTTCATTTTTCAATGCTTAATGAAAATATGAGAGCTGTTACATTTCTTGGGAACGGCTGGGTCGTATACTGGATAGTCTTATTGTTTGTTTATATTTATAATAGGCAAAATTTTAAAGAATCTTTCTTTTTATTATTTATTACTCAATTAGTCCCCGGGATATTTGATATAATTTTGAAAAGATTGGTTGATAGACCGAGACCTATAGTCGCTATGCATAAGTTGATAGAACAAGGAACAGTGCATATTGATCTGCTCGGGAGACACCTCACCGAATATTCATTCCCGTCAGGCCACTCAACAACTGCTTTTTCATTAGCCGTAGCTATGGCTTATTTTTTTCCTAAACATTACAAATTATTTTATATATTAGCTGCAATAGTTGCGTTCTCCAGGGTGTACGATGGCGAACATTATCCCTTAGATGTAATTGCCGGAGGAATTTTAGGATACGTTTTTGCTAAACTTACCTTGATAATTTATAAAAAAATAAGAAAAATAAACGGATATAATTTTGAAAAAATTAAAAATTGACTTTTTTGTAACAATTTTATAATATTAATATTAACGGATATTTAATAATATTAATCGTTAAATACATTAAGAAAATACATTAAGAACGTTATTATTAAATACGATTAATAAACTACTTAAATTAATTTTAATATAAAATAATTAATAATTATAATATGATTGCTTTTTTAACGGTTGTTTTAATAGTTTCGGCTATTTTTCTTATTATCGTGATTTTAATGCAGCAGGGCAAAGGTCAGGAAATGGGTGCAGTATTCGGAGGAAGTTCTCAAACTGTATTCGGGGCTTCAGGTGCAGGAAATTTTTTAACAAAAACTACCGCAATACTCGCCGCTATTTTCCTCGGCTCGGCATTTTTAATCAGCTATATATCTGCAAAGCAGGTTAGTCCCATAGCTATAAAAAGTTATCTAAAAAAACCTGCAAAAACAACCTCCGCAGCTGCTTCTATAATTAATAAAAATGCAGCTAAAAAAACTAATGCTATAAATCATGCTAAAAAATCGGCGGCAATTAATAAAACAACTAATGTATCTGTAAAAAGCGGTGCAATACCGGCAAGTTCAAAAACAAACAAACTGGTCAAAAAGCAGAATTGATTTAAGCCAGACACACCTCTTGTTTTTTAAGATGTTCTAATATAAAGCGTTTCTTGTTTTTTAAGATGTTCTAATATAAAGCGTTTAATGAATTATTTTGTAGTTTGATAAAAAATTAAAATTAGATTCGACTATAGTTCCGTGTATTCATAATAAACTTGGACTAAGATTAAAATATTAATCTCAGTTTGTTTTTATTTTATTAAATTATTGGCTATAATTTCAACAAAACCATTGGCACAGTGAGAACAATGAGAAAATGACAAGTTGAACTAAAAAATATTACAAATTATCGGTTAGAATTTAAACTCAAATTGCCGAAGTGGTGGAATTGGTAGACACGCCATCTTGAGGGGGTGGTGGATAATTTCCGTGCCGGTTCGATTCCGGCCTTCGGCACCATTTATTCAAATAATTTATTCAATATTTTATTTTTAAGCAAATCAAAACCTTCATTGAATAATTGTGAACTGACGTGTTTCTTTATCTTTAAATGATATATAAACTGCAATTTATCTTGCCTATCCTTAAAATGACTAAAAATAAAAAAAAATTTGGCATATTCAGTATATTTGCCAAAACTAAAGATAAATATAATTACAAATTAGTGGATCCCGATAAAATAAAAAATCTATCTTTTGACTCTGCTATTATAAATAAAAATAGGATTGAGAAAGTTATAAAAAGCGGAAGACGAACCGTAACGTTAGAAGTTACTCCTTCAGCCACTTTAATATTAAGATTACCGATTAATTTTGCAAACTCTAAAATCCCTGTCGTTATTAAAAGAAATGAAAAATGGCTGAAAGAAAAAACCGAATGAGAACGCAGTTAAAAAAAATACTAATCCTATGGATTGTGCCGTGTAAATTAAAAAAATTGTTGAAAATGTAATGCCTGTGAGAGCCGCATATAAAATAAATATAATTTCGCTCAAGACG
>DAHXMB010000014.1:0-3028 GCA_027365695.1 Candidatus Acididesulfobacter sp.
AAACCGCATTTTAAACCGATGATCGGAGGTCTTGCGG
This sequence comes from Candidatus Acididesulfobacter sp., assembly GCA_027365695.1. GTDB lineage: Bacteria > SZUA-79 > SZUA-79 > Acidulodesulfobacterales > Acidulodesulfobacteraceae > Acididesulfobacter. Next base: position 38 of record DAHXMB010000014.1, read on the forward strand.
TAGGAATTATAGCTTATTTTCTTCCTGAAATTATGGGTGTCGGCTATGGATGGCTCCAGCTTGCCGTTCTTGGGAAGTTAAGCATACTGATGTTAATTTTGATAGGTTTTTTTAAAATTATAGCAACTTCTTTTACCGTCAGTTCAGGCGGTTCGGCAGGCGTTTACGCACCGTCTCTTATAATAGGAGGAATGTTTGGCGGAGCATTCGGAGCTATATTTCATATACTTTTGCCGCATATTATCCTTCAATCAGATATTGCTCCGTTTGTGCTTATAGGAATGGGAGGGTTTTTCGCCGGCGTTGCGAAAGCTCCTATTTCTTCACTTTTAATGGTTTCCGAGATGACGGGAAGCTATGGACTTTTGCCGCCGCTAATGCTTGTTAACGCTATTACATTCATTGTAAGCGGAAAAAGAAGTATATATTCTAAACAGAAAAAAAACAGAATGGATTCGCCTGCCCATTCTAAAGATTATTTTATAGAGTCTCTTAAAAAGTATTCAGTTAAAGATATAATGGAAGAAGAAAATTATGCAAAATCAATAAAACCTGAAGCTACCCTGTATGAGATGATCACGATTTTTTTTAATTCAAGTTTTACAATACATCCTGTTGCTGATACAGGCGGAAAAATTATAGGGTTCGTAAAATACGATACTATAAAAAATATGATGATGAATACTCCCGATGATAGCAGATTAGCTAAAGATATAATGGAAACTAAAAAAATACCTAAAATAAAAATAACGGAAACTCTAGACATTGTCGTGCATAATTTTTTTAGAAAAAAAACAGACGAACTTTTTGTTATAGAGGGAAAAACTGAAAAATATGTCGGTATAGTAAGAAAAAGAGATGTTCTGCTTGTAATTAACAGAGCCGAAAAAACTTTTAAAAGCAATAAGTAAGTAATATAATAAGTAAGTGGTCTTCTAACACCCATATTGTTGGAGTAGATCAAGACACTTTTTGATTATAATTTACCTTTTGACTTAATTATTTAATTATAGTGTCTTATTTTATTCCAGCCAATTAGGGGGCTAATACAATAATAATAAGTAATATAATAAATATATTAAACAGTACAATGAACAATAAAATATTAATAATATAAAATATTAATAATATAATAAAAACATTATGAAAGAAGCCCTGTATTATAGCAATAACGATATAAAAATTATAGAAAAACCGATTCCCGAGATAAACAATAATGAAATATTGATTAAAGTGGAAGCTGCGGGTATTTGCGGCAGTGATGTTATAGAATGGTATAGACGGGATAAAGTTCCTCTGGTTTTAGGACACGAAGTTTCAGGAACTATTGTAAAAATCGGCGACTATGTAGAAAAATTTAAAATCGGCGATAGGGTTGTTGCCGCCCATCATGTCCCATGCAATACCTGCAAATATTGTTTAAGCGGTCATCAAACAGTTTGTGATACTTTACGGTCAACCAATTTTGATCCGGGCGGGTTTGCGCAATATTTAAGATTACCCGAAATTAATGTTAAAAATGGACTTTATTTATTACCGGATTCCGTCAGTTTTGAAGAAGGTACTTTTGTAGAACCATTAGCCTGCTGCGTTAGAGCTCAAAGACTTGCAGGCGTTAAACCTGCTCAAACAATTATTGTTATAGGAAGCGGACTATCAGGGCTCTTGCATATTAATCTTTTAAGGGTTTCAGGAGTGACGACAATTATAGCGACGGATATTAACGGGTTTAGGCTTAATGCCGCCAAAAAATTCGGGGCTGATTATGCAATAAATGCTAAAGAAAATGTGCCTGAAACAATTAAAAACATAAACGGCGGTTTTCTTGCAGATATTGTAATAATTTCTGCAGGAGCCGACAGCGCAATAGAACAGGGATTAAAATCGGTCAGAAGAGGAGGAACCGTGTTGTTTTTTTCGGCTGCAGGAGAAGGCGCTAAACTACCTTTTTCAATAAATGAAATCTTCTGGAGAACAGAAGTAAGCCTAATCAGTTCTTATGCAGGCTCAATTGCAGACCATACAAATGCTCTGGAGCTCATAAAAACAAAAAGGATAAACGTTAAAGATATGATCACGGACATATTACCTCTTTCTGAAATATCGCAAGGTTTCAAACTTACTGCCGAAGCGCAAAATTCTCTTAAAATTATAATAAAACCGGGTGAAAAGTGAAATAGTTTGCGGATAGAGAGCGTGCTTTGAGGTTATATTTTACTATAATATATAATTTGCCGATAAAAAAGTATTGTTAAGCAATCACAATGCTTTAAGAATGATAAGAATGAATAGAATGCTGGCCGGATTCCCGCTTTCGCGGGAATGACATCCAAACCTGCTATGAATATATTTACTGTTTCCTGAATAGAAGCACCGGCAAATCGGTATGCCTGACTATAGATTCTGCTACCGAGCCTAATAATACTCTTGAAAGACCTGTTCTGCCGTGTGTACCCATTACTATTAATTCGCAGCTTTCATTTTTTGCCGTTTCATGTATAATTTCATGGGGTATTCCATGGGTTAATATAGTTTTGGCTACGATTCCTTTAGATATTGCAAGCTGTTCTAACTTTTTTAGCAATCCTTTTTCTTCATCAGCCAATGTTTCATACATGTCAATTGATCCAAAAGATAAGTCCCCCGCATTTTGCATAAGATTTATATCTATAATATGAATTATATATAATGCCAAGTTAAATCTGTATTTTTCAATAATGTGAAGTTCTGAAGTTCTGTTCTGAAGTTCTATTGTATAATAATAAGTAATAAACAGTTAAATCTCAAATAACCTGTGTAACGTAATTATATTATTATAAATATTATAATAATATATAACAATATATAACACATAATAAGCGTAATTAATAGATATAATTATTACCTTAATCCTGCATTAGAAACTATTTATAATTATAAGTTCTAATGCTAAATAACTCTGTATGTCTGCAAAAGCAGGAATCCAGTATATAAAATTCTATTGCAGAATTA
>DAHXMB010000025.1:0-13192 GCA_027365695.1 Candidatus Acididesulfobacter sp.
TAATAATTTCTATCGGCAACTTTAATTCTTCCATAGAAATTTATTTTCTGGATGAGCCGTCTAAATGCCGACGGCTTTAAAGCGTACCCGCGTACGCGGGAATGACTTATAGAGGATTTAGTTTCATCCGTTAATGCAGTCATTCCGAAGGAAAGCAGGCAGTGTTTTATAGCCGTAGGCATTTAGACGGCTCATCCGGAAAATAATTTTCTATGAAAGAATTAAAATAAAAGAAATTATAAAACAATGGAAATAAAAACAATTTTTTTAGACATTGGCAGTGTTTTGCTTACTAACGGCTGGGATGCCTACTCAAGAAAATTAGCTTCCGAAAAGTTTAATTTAGATTATGACGATTTTGCGGAGAGACACAATTATTTATTTGCGCTTTACGAAGAAGGGGAAATTTCGTTAGACTATTATCTTGATAAAACAATATTCTACAGTGAACGTCATTTTTCCAGAACTGATTTTAAGAATTTTATTTTTAGTCAATCGCATGCCGTTCCAGAAATGATTCAATTATTTCATTCTTTAAAAACCAAACACAAATTTAGACTTGTTTCATTAAACAACGAAGGACTTGAACTTTCCATTTACCGCGTTAAAACTTTTGCATTAGATAAATTATTTGATTTTTTTATCACATCATGTTTTGTTCATTTAAGAAAACCTGATGAAAATATATATAAACTTGCTTTAAATTTATCTTTTGCAAAACCTGAAGAATGTATTTTTATCGACGACAGGTATTTTAATGTTGAGATGGCTGCTAATCTTGGAATAAACGCTTTTCAACATACCTGTTATAAAAACACGAAAGAAGAATTAGCACAATACGGTTTTAGTTAATGGACATCATAATAAATAAAATTAACTATTAAATTATTTAATTATCTAAATTAAATTAAGGGGGTTTACTACCATGACTGAAAAAGGGTTAGAAACCGTAAATTCGTATTGGAGGGCTTCAAATTATTTAGCTTGCTGTGCTATTTATCTTAAAGACAATCCTATGCTTAAAGAACCGCTGAAACCTGAACATATAAAACCGCGGCTGCTCGGACACTGGGGAACAACGCCCGGTTTAAATTTTATTTATACTCATTTAAATAATCTGATAAACCATACCGATGCAGATATCCTTTTGATAGTAGGTCCTGGGCATGGAGCTCCTGCAATACTTGCAAATACTTATTTAGAAGGAACTTTATCGGAACATCATACTGAAATCGCACAAAATGCTTACGGTATGAATCAACTATTCAGAAAATTTTCAACACCGTACGGTTTTCCGAGCCATGTCGGTCCCCATATTCCCGGTTCAATGCACGAAGGCGGAGAGTTAGGGTATTCATTAGTTCATGCTTTCGGAGCAGCATTCGATAATCCGCAGCTTATCACGGTATGTGTGGTAGGAGACGGCGAAGCCGAAACGGGACCATTGGAAGGAAGCTGGAAATCCGTTGATTTTTTAAATCCGGTTAGAGACGGCGCCGTTCTTCCTATTTTGCATTTAAACGGATATAAAATAGCCGGTCCTACCGTGTTAGGTAGAACGGATGACGAACATTTAAAAAATTTGTTTTCTGGTTATGGCTACAACGTGTTTTTTGTAGAAGGCGATGACCCGTTTGAAATGCATAAAAAAATGTCTGGAACCCTTGATACCTGCTATAAAAATATAATTGCAATACAAAAAGACGTCAGAGAAAACGGGTTTAAAACAAAACCTGCGTGGCCTATGATAATATTGAGAACTTTAAAAGGCTGGACATGCCCGAAAGAACTTGACGGTTTACCTTTAGAAGGCACGTTTAGAGCTCATCAGGTGCCCATAACGGATGCCGTACAAAATCCTTCTCACCTTAAATTGCTTGAAAAATGGATGAGGAGTTATAAACATAATGAACTTTTTGACGAACACGGAGTGCTAATAAAAGAATTAGCCGATTTTGTTCCGCAAAAAACTAAAAGAATAGGAGCAAACATACATGCTAACGGCGGATTTCTTTTGGAGGATTTAAACCTGCCTGATTTTACGCAATATGCCGTAGAAGTTAAAACACCGGGAACAATAACTTTAGAATCTACAAGAAGACTCGGAGAATATGTCAGGGATATTTATAAGAAAAATCCTAAAAATTTCCGTTTAACCAGCCCTGATGAAACCGCATCCAATCGACTTTACGGAGTTTTTGAGGTTACAGACAGATGCTCGGTCAATCCTGTCATAAAAATTGACGACCATGTATCCGCAAGTGGAAGACTGATGGAAGTTCTGTCGGAACATTTATGTGAAGGATGGCTTGAAGGATATCTGTTAACCGGCAGGCACGGCATTTTTATCACTTATGAAGCCTTTGCAACCGTTGTTGATTCTATGGTTACTCAGTTTGCAAAATGGGTTGAAATAGCTCAGGAATTTCCATGGAGAAAACCCATAGCTTCTCTCAACATTATTCTTTCTTCCCATGTATGGAGACAGGACCATAACGGATTCTCACATCAAGGACCAGGGTTTATAGATAATATAATAAACAAAAGGTCATCGGTCGCAAGAATTTATTTTCCGCCTGACGCAAATACACTGTTAGCAGTTATGGATCATTGTCTGCGTTCTAAAAACTACGTAAATGTTATTATTGCAGGCAAACAGCCTGAGCTTCAGTGGCTTGATATGGAATCGGCAAAAAAACACTGCCAGAAAGGAATTTCCGTATTCGACTGGGCAGGCAGTAATGATGATGAAAATCCCGATATAATTTTTGCCTGCGCCGGCGATGTTCCGACTTTAGAAACTGTTGCAACAGCATCTTTGCTTAAAAAATATGCACCTGAACTTAAAACAAGGGTAATAAATATAGTCGATTTAATGACATTAAGTCCGGCTGAATATCATCCTCACGGGATAGACCCTGATGTTTTTCTCAATCTTTTTCTTGAAAATACACCTGTTGTATTTGCATTTCATGGATATATCAGGATAATTCACGACCTTGTCCACGGGAGACCCCACCCTGAACGCTTTCATGTAAGAGGCTATATGGAAGAAGGCGCTACAACAACACCGTTCGATATGGTGATAAGAAATAAAATGAGCAGATTTGATTTGGCTATCCTCGCATTAAAAAATGTTCCGGATTTTGAGTCAAAATATATAGATTTGATAGCTAAATTGGAAGAAAAAATAAGCGACAACAAAGTATATGTCAAAACAAATCTTAAAGATATGGATGAGATTGAAAACTGGACATTGCAGTTATGAAATTTAGTTATTTATTGCGATTAATTATCACATATACTTGTTTTTAAGAATAGCGGACGCTCAAGCAAATGAAATTTAGTTTTCTATCGGCAATTTTGGGGCAAAAGTCTATATTTATTTATATTTTTTTTTGTGATAATATTATTATTAATTATAAAATTTTAAAAACTCCCTTTAGATTATTTTTATAATAGGGAGTTTTTTTATTAATATTTATTTTTTAGTTTTAGTTTTATATATTTATTTTGTTTTAATTAATTAAACTTACGCAAAAAAATTACGGATACGATTTATGGAACAAGAAAAAAATTATGATTTTTCTTTGATAGAGAAAAAATGGCAGGACAAATGGCTTAACGGAAATGATTATTATGTTGACGATATGCCTATTGATAGCAATAAAAATAAGGAGAAGTTTTATTGTCTTGAAATGTTTCCTTATCCTTCAGGCAGGATTCATATGGGACATGTCAGAAATTATTCCATAGGCGATGCTATAGCAAGATTCAAGGGATTAAAAGGATATTATGTTTTACATCCGATTGGTTTTGACAGTTTTGGACTTCCCGCCGAAAATGCGGCGATAAAAAATAAAACAAATCCTAAGGAATGGACATATAAAAATATTGAGACTATGGAAGTTCAGCTTAAAAAACTCGGGCTTTCTTACGATTGGGACAGGAAAATTATTACATCAGACAGTTCTTATTATAAATGGGAACAGCTTTTTTTTATTCAAATGTTTAAAAAAGGGCTTGCATATAAAAAACTTTCTCGCGTTAACTGGTGCGAATCATGCCATACTACGCTTGCTAACGAACAGGTTGAAAACGGAAAATGCTGGCGATGCGATAACGAAATTACCGTAAAAAGTATGGACCAGTGGTTTCTTAAAATTACCGATTACGCTGAAGAACTCCTTGCCGAATTAGATAATTTAGACGGCTGGCCTGACAAAGTAAAGATAATGCAAAAAAATTGGATTGGCAAGAGCGAAGGTTTAAGTTTATTCTTTAAAATAGATACTGCCTCAGAAAAAACGGATTTAGAATTAGAAATTTTTACAACTCGACCCGATACTATTTTTGGCGCAACATATCTTGCTATTTCGCCTCTGCATACGTTAGCTAAAAATTTATTAAAAACTGAAAACGCTAAGATTAAAACTGAAGAATTAATCAGAAAAAGTCTAATTTCAAAAGAAATTACAGAAAAAGAAGGTGTTTTTACAGGTTCTTACGCAATTAATCCGTTTAATATGAAGAAATTACCTATTTATATTGCCAATTTTGTTCTAATGGATTACGGCACGGGAGCAATAATGTCTGTCCCCGCCCATGATGAAAGGGATTTTGAATTTGCAAAAAAATATAATATTGAAATAATTGAAGTCGTCAGTAATCAAAACGACGCTGCCGTATCGTCCAATGCCTTTAATAATATTTCCGGCAATAACGATTATAATCATAATGTTATTAATAATAATTATAATAATAAAAGTTTAAACGGCGAAGGTTCCGTAAAACTTGCTAACGATTCAGAGCTAATAAGTCCGTTTACCGGGGAAGGTATTTTGATTAATTCATCCGTATTTAACGGTTTAATATCAAAGGAAGCTAAAAGCGCTATATCTTTAGAAGCCGAAAAAATGGGATTCGGCAAAAGGGTTACAAATTATCGGTTAAAAGATTGGGGGATTTCAAGACAAAGATACTGGGGATGTCCTATACCGATTGTTTATTGCGAAAAATGCGGCGCAGTCCCTTTAAATGAAAAAGATTTACCGTTAGAATTGCCTGAAAATGTAGTATTTACAGGCGAAGGCGAATCTCCGCTCGCAAGGTTGGACTCGTTTATAGATACTTGCTGTCCTGTATGCGGAGGCAAAGCCAAAAGAGAAACCGACACTATGGATACTTTCGTCGAATCTTCATGGTATTACGCCAAATATACTTCAAAATCAGATAATGCTTTTACCGAATCAGATTTTACAAATAATTCTAACGGCAATAGCAAATGCAATAATAAAAATAAAGATGCCGATAAAGAAAATATTAAATTTATTAACAATAACAGCGATAATAATAGTAATATTAATAATAGCGGCAGTGTTGTTTACCGCAAATACAGCAATGGCTGCGCTTATGAAATTAATAATAATATCAATAATGCAGATCCGGCTTATACAATTCAATCTCCTTTTGATAAAAAAGCTGCAAATTACTGGCTTCCCGTCGATCAGTATATAGGAGGAGTTGAACATGCGGTAATGCATCTTTTGTACGCAAGGTTCTTTGTTAAGGTTTTAAGGGATTTAGGATATTTAAATATCAATGAACCTTTTAAAAATTTATTAACGCAGGGTATGGTTGTAAAAAACGGCGCTAAAATGTCAAAATCCAAAGGCAATGTCGTTGACCCCGATGACCTTATTAATAAATACGGTTCAGACACCGTTAGGCTTTTTTCGCTTTTCGCCGCTCCTCCGGAAAAAGACCTTGAATGGAATGATAAAGGGGTTGAAGGTTCTTATAGATTTATTAATAAAATTTACAAAATAGTCATGGTATATGAAAAATATCTACAAAACATAGAAATAAATAATTTAAAAAATCTTATAGTTTTAAATCAAAATTTTTTTGAAAAAACCGACATTGAATTAAAAGAAATTAATAATGAATTGAACGGTATAATAAAAAAATCTGAAGCCGAAATGGAAGAAAGATTTCATTTCAATACAATTATAAGTTCCTGTATGGAGTTAGTCAATAAAATTTACGATTATTATAGAAAACAAAATAATATAAATATTGAAACAATTGATACAGACGATACAATTAAAACATTCAAAATAGAGCAAACGCAAAAACAAAAATATGAATATGAAAGCGATAAATATTTATTAAAACATATTTTTAATTCAATTTTAATAATATTGTATCCTTTTATACCGCATATTTGTTCAGAATGTTTTGAAATTTTAGGCAGCAGTATAAATATAGAATCGGCGGGATGGCCTGAAATTATAGCTACGGGATACAAAATTGAAGCATGCAGCATTGCCGTGCAGATAAACGGCAAGTTAAGGTCTCAAATAACTGCAAATATAGATTTGGAACAGCAAGATATTCTTAATTTATCATTGGAAGACAAAAAAATTAAAAAATATATTGATAATATTTCTGCGATTAAAAAATCAATATATATAAAAAATAAATTAATTAACATTATTATTTAATAAATTTAATAAAAATGTATATAATAATGTATATAATATATATACTCTTTACTTAATTATTCTTCTCAATTTAATTTATTTTTATTTAATTTAATTAATTTATTTTAATTATTTTAATTGGTTTAATGGTTTATTTGTTTTAATTATTTTTCATTTATTTTTGTGTAAATTGTTTTATTTAATTTATTTAATTTTAATTTCAAATCAAATTTCAAATTAATTATGCTTTTAAAAAGACTTCTAATATTAATATTTATTTTAATCCCTCCGCTGCTCTTATCTGCCTGCGGATATTCGCTGCTGCAACAAACAAAAGGGGCAAATAGCATTATGGGAGGCTCAAATTATAATATTTCTTCATCTGTTGACGGCAATTATTCTAATATTAGAAATATTTATATTAAACCTTTTAAAAATCTTACATATAAAAGCGGAATAGGCGTTTACTTTTCGAATAATATTGCTTACTATCTAAATTCTTCTACAAATATGTTCAGTTCAAATAAAAATAATGCAAGGTATTACCTTTCCGGCAAAATAATTTCAGTTAATAATTCTGTAATATCTTATACAGGAGTTGCTGCAGCCGTCCAATATTCAATTTCGGCAACGGTATCCATAAATTTATATAAAACAAGCGGTAAAATTCTATTTCATAATATAATTCTGACATCAAGCGCAACATATTTTAACTATGTAAATCCCTTAATAGGGCATAAGCAAGAAAAAACAGCTATAGAAATTATTTCAAAAAGGATAGCAAAAAAAATTATTCTTTTAATAGAAACCAAAGCTATATCTCATAACTAAAGCTTATTTTTACAATACTATACTTACTTATAGATAAAATATATATAAACTTAATATGGAAGAAATACTGATATATTTTTTTTACGGCGAAGATGAATTTAGAGTAAATAAGGAAATAGAGAAAATAAAGCTTAAATATTTACAAGAAAATCAAATTGATTTTAATTTTGACAGAATATCAAACCCTTCTGCAACCGATATTTTAAATATCGCCGACAGCTACCCGGTTATTGCGGACAAAAGAATAATACTTATAGACAGTTTTGAAGACGCTCTTTTAAATGACGAAGATTTAACTGAATATGCAAATAAGCCCTCGCCGACTTCTATTATAATTTTTTATAAAAATGCTCCAAAATTAAATGAAAATAATAGTTTTTTAAAAACATTAAAAACAAAAAAATACTTTAAACTTATTAAAATAAGACCGCTTTATGATTCCGAATTACCAAAATATATAGCTGAAATGTGCAGAGAAAAAAATATAAATATGAATGAAGAAACTATTTATTATTTTTTAAGAATTACAGGCGGCAATCTTTATAATATAAATAACGAATTAGACAAAATATCAAATAGTTTTAATAACATAATAAATAATAATAACAACAATAATAATGCAATCAGCAGCGCAAAAAACCAAAAACAAATTACTTTTAAAGACATTAAATCCTTAATTGCCGTCTCCCGCGCTTTTACTGTTTTTGATTTAATAGATGCTATATTAGATAAGGATTTTAAAAAAGCTTACAATATTTTTAGCCTGATATATGAAGAAGGGGAAGAACCCGTCAAAATAATTTCCATACTGTACACGGAAATAAAAAAAATTCACAAAGGAAAACTAATGGACAAATCAGGTATTGACTTAAATACTATACTGTCGGTAAATAACATTCAACCGTTTCTTAAAAATAAATACCTCGCCAGAATGAATTCTTACAAGCTAAAAAACTTAGAAGATATTATAGAAATAATAGAAGGCACCGACATCAAGCTAAAAACATCAGGTTTTCCCAACAATATAATCTTTGAAGAACTAATATTTAAAACAAATCTTATATTTCCGGCAATAAATAATTAATAATTGTTTTAAACTGCTTGCTTTAAGCTAATTTTATATCCACGAAAATTATGTATGTATATAAAGATTATAGATAATCCAGCCGTTAATATTTACTTTAATTGCTTGCTTATTGTGAACCAATATATTAACTAAAATTATGTATATAAATTATCTGCAACCATTAATGAATTATTAAATTAATGAATAGTTAGTTAATATTTACTTTTTTAAATTAATTGTTTTAAGCTTTAACTGAATTATAAAGTTTAGTTATTTTAGAAACTTTTCTTGCTGCATTATTTTTATGAATTACATGTTTAGATGCTAATTTCATTATAAAAGCAACATTGATTTTAAAAAATTTCTCAACATTATCCATATCTTTGTTTTCGGCAGCGCTGATAAATTTTTTCATAAATGTTTTCATTGCTGAAACATTGCTGGTATTGCGAAGATTTCTTTTTTTTGTTTGTTTTACTCTTTTAATAGCAGATTTATGATTTGGCATAAATTTTGTTAACTCCCTATTATTATTTTATTTATTTATTTTTATTTATTTATTTATTTTTATTTATTTATTTTTATTTATTTATTTATTTTTATTTATTTATTTTTATTTATTTATTTTTATTTATTTATTTATTATTTATTTATTATTTATTTATTATTTATTTATTATTTATTTATTATTTATTTATTATTTATTTATTATTGTTATGCTGCCAAAACTATTTATAACTATATAACTATTGAAACAAATATTATATCAATAGTTTAAAAATTTTGCCATATAAATTTTATAAAGTCAAGAAAAATAGTTAGTTAATATTAATTGTAATGTTAAGAAGTGCACGAACAACATAAAGAACCCGCATTAAAACATAGGCACAAAATATTTAAAGGTCTTTTTCCTTAATTCCCAATAACAAATAAATGCTTTAAATTCAATTAATCATCTTTTTGATCTTCTTTTTCAGCTTCTTCCTCATCCGTTAAATTAGATTGCAAAACATCGACAGCTTCTTTTTCGGGAAGCTCTTGAACATTTTTAAGCGCCGATTGTATTTTTCTAGTTCTTGTTCCGATTAATTTGTCTATATCATCGCTTGCTTTATTAATTTTATCCTGAGCATTTTTTAATATATCGCCAAATTTATTAAATTCCGTTTTAACTGCCGAAAGCACATTTTGAACTTCACCGGCATGCTTTTCAATATTAATAGCTCTAAAAACCATTAAGAAACTACTCAAAATAGACACTAAAGTATTTGGTCCGGCAATAATTATTTTATAATCTCTGTAAAGACTTTCAATAAGATCAGGCTGTCTTGATATTTCTGCATAAAGACCTTCGGTAGGCAGAAACATTATTGCATAATCAGTGGTTTGCGGAGATGAAACATATTTATTTTTAATATCCCCCGCATGCTTTCTGATTACAGTTTTTAAACCGTTAGCTGCTTTGTCTATTTCACTTTTATCACCTATTTCATAAGCATTTACAAGAGATAAATATGCATCCATCGGAAATTTTGAATCAACAGGCAGATAATTATAAGAATTAAAATTATTATCTTGCGGTATTTTTATTGCAAAATCTACTCTTTGTTTTAAACCGTTTTTTGTAATATCAAACTGTTTTTCAAAATATCCCGCCGATAAAATATCATTCAATAAATTTTCAAGCTGGACTTCTCCTAATATTCCTCTTGTTTTGACATTTGACAGAACTTTTTTTAAATCGCCCACTCCTGCGGCGAGTGTCTGCATTTCTCCTAAACCTTTATGGACGGACTCTAATCTTTCAGATACCTGATTAAATGACTCCGTTAATCTTTTTTCTAAAGTAGCGTGAAGTTTTTCATCAACGGTTGCGCGCATTTTTTCCAGCTTTTCTGCGTTATCATCTTGAAGGCTTTTTATACTATTTTCAACTGTTTTTCTAATTTTCTCAAGTCTTTCATCGGTTGTATTTAAAAAACTCAAAACTGCATCGTTTGAATTTTTAAATGAGTTGGAAAGCTCCTCTCTTGAACTTTTAAAAGAATTAGCAAGCTCTTCTCTTATTTTTGCTAATAAAGATAAAGTTTCGTCGCGGCTGTTTTTAAACTCTGTTTTTATCTCATTTCTAATGTTTAAATCTAATTGAGATATTGTGTCTTTTAACCTTAAAAAATTAGAATTTATTTCTGATAACGATTTATTATTATCTTTATTGTCTTTACTTTTAAAAAAAATAAAATAAATGTTAATAGCAATTAAGATTACAATTAAAACAGGAACGGATATTAAAATATACGTATTTAACATTTAAACCCCTGTCAAATTAAATAATATAAATAATATATGAATATAAAAAAAGCTTTGGTTAATAAATTTAAAAATATTTCTATTTTACATTATATATTATATATAAATATTATTTATCTAAGTTGACTATTATTTCCGCCGCTTCTCTCAAATTATTAACTTTGTAATCAGGAATAACCGTTTCGTTGTATTCATACATATCGTTTTCCACGCAAAAAGATTTAAGACCTGCGTTAATTGCAAGCTGAATATCGGTATCTTTATCTCCCACCAAGTAAGATTTGCTTAAATCTATATTATATTTAATTGCGCCGTCTTTTATCATTTTTGTATCAGGCTTGCGGCAATCACAAGATATATTGTAAGGTTCAACCGTTCCATCTTTATGATGAGGACAATAAAATACATCGTCAATATAAATATTGTTTTTCTTAAAAATTGCTAAAAGCGCATTATGCACTTTTTTTAGATCATCTTCATAAAAAAAACCTTTTGCAATTCCGGATTGATTGGTTACTATAATTAGTAAAAATCCGGCTTCTTTAAGTTTTTTTAAAGCTTCTATGACTCCCGGAATAATAATTAATTGGCCAGGAGATTTGAGATAACCTATATCTTTATTTAAAACCCCGTCTCTATCTAAAAATACGCATTTATTTTTTTTATTCTGATTATTATTTAGCATAAAATAATATCCTCTTATATATTATAAATATAATCTTTAAATATACTTATTTTGCCTGTTTAGCTTATATAATGCAATCCTGATACTTTAAAAAAAATATTAAAACTGATTTTTTCAGAATATATATAACTAATTTTGTTATAAATACTTTTAAATCTATCCTTAAATATTAAATCTGATTTTAATTCAGGATAGGATGGACAGATAAGGTGTATTATATTAATTAATTACATAAGTTTAATTTTTATAAAATTTTTTATATCCTTAAAATGTTTATCAAGGGTAAATATTAGGCAATCGTTTTCCTGTGCGATAATTGATATAAAACAGTCTACAATATTTACTGTTTTGCCTTGTTTTTTCATAGAAAAGGATAGTTTACCCGCTTTTATCCATGTATTTTCGGAATTATCTATTATAAAAAATGCATCTAAAAATTCCTCTATCACGGAAATCTCTTTTTCTGATTTACAACCTTGTATAAGTTCGGCAATTACAACTTTTGGAACATAAATATTACTTTTGGCGAAAATAGCATCCATAAGGTTTACAATATGATAGTTCTGTCCCTTGAAATAATCAATCCAAACCGATGTGTCTACTAATATTTTCTCATCGTTCATAATGTCTAATCTCATCAGCCGTCATATCGAAACTAACCTTGCCTTTCATAGATTTAATCTTCTCAATTTTCTTTTTTTTAAGATAAGAGTCTATTGCTATTTTAACTGCAGAGACCTTGCTTTTAGCATGGGTTTCTTCCAAAAGGTCGTCTATTATATTTTTATCTATTGTAATTGTGGTGCGCATATAAATCCCTCACTAATATAATTTATAAATTATGCATATAATATACATAATTTTAATATAATTTTTGTGCTAATGTCAATAACAAAAAGGGGGATAGCATATTCCGTACCCAACTGACTGTCTTTTACATTTTTAAGTGAACACTCATTACGCAAATTATTAGACGCCATTTATTGTAATTAATAAAATAATTATACAACGTTAAGCAACAGATACGAGTTCTAATATATTTACCGTATCTGTCTTACTGCTTTCCGGTAAAAGAGCTTTTACATCGTCTAACGCTTTTAAGAATAGTTTATAATTTGACGCAATACGTTCTTTGTTAATAGAATAACCTTTAAAAACATGCTCCTTTAAGACTTCTGTTGCCCAACGTCTAAATTTAATGGCTGTTTTGGAATTTACTCTGTAACCAATAGCCAAAATTATATCTAAAGAATAAAAAGCGACAGGCTTATCAGAATTTGCAATATGCATTTTTTGCACATTGCTTTTTTCATCAACTTCACCAAATTTAATTATATTTCTTATATGTTTAGTTGCAACAGTCCTATCTACTTCAAATAAATTTGCAATCTGGGCTTGAGTTGCCCATATAGTTTCATTTTGCCAATCTCCACTTAATTCAATTGCCCCGCTTTCCGACTGATATATAGCTATTTCATTTTTAATTTCGTTTTGACGTGATTTATTTTTAGTATTTTTCATAAATTCTTATTCCAAATTTAACCCTATTTTAACTAATTGTTTTTATTTCCTCGTCCAGCTTTTTCTCTTCTTCCATTTGCTTCGATAGTTCCGCCGTCAGCCGTTTCATCTTTTCTTCGAATGCTTCGTCGTCTTCTTCCGTTTCTTTAGTGCCGACGTATCTGCCTGGCGTTAAAATGTAGCCGTGTATCGTATCCGATTTATTTTATCTCTTACTCCTGATTGAATTTATAGACAATTAAAAACCTCATTGCTTGTTTTTATGTTTTTTAAAACATATATGAAATACATCGG